>JAFYMH010000149.1 GCA_017556685.1 Clostridia bacterium
CAAACCAAATCAAATGATGTATAATAGGCAACGCCGATTCAAGGAATGCACCTCTAGCTCAGCTGGTAGAGCAACTGACTCTTAATCAGTGGGTCCAGGGTTCGAGTCCCTGGAGGTGCACCAAAAAATTCCAAGTCTTCCGACTTGGAATTTTTTTATCCATTGCAAAAGCAATGGTATATCATCAGCTCCTGCGGAGCTGGATCTCATCCGCCTTGCCGAGGATATCTCGTCAAGGCGAGTATATCATCAGCCGAAGGCTGTATTCGCTTTCGCAATGATGATATACAACACTTTGTGTTGATGATATACAATTCTTGCGGAATTGATGATATGCAAGGCTTACGCCTTGATTTTTAAAGTTGTCATTTTGACCTCCAAACACAAAAAACAGACCTCGCTTTTGCGAGGTCTGTTTTTTTACCGAAAGGGCAATTTTGCTACTTGACTTTTGCAAGTTTTGTGGTATAATCGTTTCAGGTAATCGGTTTAGCCGATTACACCAGCCGTTTGTTTAACGGCAGTGCCCCGAGTGGTTAATCTCGGGGACTTTTCTTTTTCCAAAAAAGTTGCATTTTCTTGCGATTCTCCGGCGCAGGCTCAAAATCTTCAGGGGTAATATGCAAACGCTTTCGGTCTAACTGTTGACTTTTTCTGCAAAATGCGTTATAATATCTCTGGAAGTGAGATACGATTTTATCGACTCGACGAGCATATCGCTCTACGAAGCTCACTTCTTTCTCTTTTCGTCCTCATAATAATTCGGCGGCTTACGGCGGTAGCCCGTGGGACATCACTTCTTTTTTATAAAATCAAAGGGGCGGTTCCCATGCAGGTGTCTGCATGGGAACCGCCCTTTTTATTTGCGCGAAAGGTCGAGCGAGCGCACCGTCTCGCGCAGGGAGAGCACAAGGGGCGGGGAGACCGAGAGCTCGTCGATGCCCATGCGAAGGAAGGTCTCGGTCAGGGTCGGGTCTGCCGCAAGCTCGCCGCAGATGCCGATCCATTTCCCTTCGGCGTGCGCGTTTTTTGCAGAGTGCTCAATCAAGCGAAGCACCGCCTCGTGGTGCGGATCGCAAAAGCGGTCGAGCGCTCTGTTTCCGCGATCGCAGGCAAGGGTGTACTGCACGAGATCGTTGGTGCCGACGCTGAAGAAATCGACGAGAGGAGCAAGGCGGTCGCTGATGATGGCGGCGGCAGGGGTTTCGATCATGATCCCAAGCTCGACCCTCTCGGCAATGCGCGCCCCCTCCTCCCCAAGCTCGCGCTTGACGGCGTCGCAGAGCGCCAGCACCTCTCTTAGCTCCCATTCGCTTGTGATCATCGGAAAGAGGATCGCAAGCGTGCCGCAGACCGAGGCGCGGTAGAGCGCTCGCAGCTGCGTCCTCAGGATCTCGGGGTGCAAAAGGCAAAAGCGAATGGCGCGAAGCCCGAGCGCGGGATTCTCCTCGCTTGCGAGTCCGAGATAATCCGCCTGCTTATCGGCGCCGACGTCGAGGGTGCGGATCACGGTTCGGCGGCCGCCCATCTCCTCGAGCACCCGACGGTAGATGCGGTATTGCTCCTGTTCGCTCGGATAGGTACTGCGCCCGAGATATAATAGCTCGCTCCGAAAGAGCCCGATCCCCTCGGCATCCCCCGAGAGCGCCTCGAGCGCCCCCTCTGCCGTTCCGACGTTGGCGTATAGAAGGATCTCCCTGCCGTCGCGCGTTCTGCTCGGCTTTCCGCGGAGAGCAGAAAGGCGCTCTTTCCGCTTTTCGTTTTTCCCCGCTTTCTCTCTTGCAAGATCAAGCGCCTCGGGGCTCGGCGAAAGGATCAGCTCCCCCGCGTCTCCGTCAACGATCGCCACGGCTCCCTCTGCAACCGAGAGAAGCTCCTCTCCGAGCCCGACGATCGCGGGGATGCCGAGTCCCGACGCCAAAATGGCGGTATGCGAGCCGGCAGAGCCGCGCGCCGTCACGAAGGCAAGCACACGCGAGGTGTCGAGCATGACCGTCTCGCTCGGAGCAAGCTCGTCGGCGCAAAGGATGATATTCTCCCCCATAAGCACGGGGGCCGCCGTCCCCGAAAGGCAGGAGATCAGTCTCCCCGAAACGTCGCGCAGGTCTGATGCGCGCGCAGAAAGATAGGGGTCATCGGTTGCGGCGAGCATCCCCCCAAAGCGCTCGCACGCCGACTCGATCGCCGTCTCCGCGCCTGTGCCGCGCTTGATCTCTTCCTTGACGGCGCCGAGAAAATCGTCATCCTCGAGCATCATGCGATGCACCGCGAAGATCTCGGCATCGCTTTCCCCAAGCGCACGGCGCGCCCTTTCATGCACCGCCTCAAGCTGACTTAAGGCACTCGCCAGCGCCGTCTCAAAGCGCCTAAGCTCCTGCTCGGGCGTACCTTTTTCCGCGCTCGCTTCTCTCTTTTTTTCGCGCACCAGGTGCACGATCCGCCCGAGCGTCAAGCCGCCCGACACGCCCTTCCCTTTTAAGGTCTTCATAGCATCCGTCCGTCCCGATTACAGATTTTTTTCAAAAAACTCAAGCAGAAGAGCCTCGCTTTTTGCCTCGCTCTGCCCCTCGATCTCGACCGTTACGGTATCGCCGCATCGGATGCCGAGCCCCATCAGGGAAAGCAGGCGCGTGCCGCCGACCGTTTTCTCGCCCTTTTTGATCTCGACCCGATCGCCGAGCGACTGCACGA
>JAFYMH010000150.1 GCA_017556685.1 Clostridia bacterium
CATTTGCCAAAACGAATCCTCCTTCAAATATTGATCGCTTTATTATAACATTTTATAACATTGGTGACAATCGTTTTTTTCGGGAAACTTCATTTTGCCGCCATCGGCAAAAACTCAAAGGATCCGAGCGCCGCCCCCCTCGCATTCCCGGGCGAAATCGGGGGGCAGGGGCTCGTCGCTGATGATATAATCAACGTCCCCGATCGCGGCGAAGGTAAAGGGCATCAAACGCCTGAGCTTATCGCTTGTGCAGAGGGCCACGCTGGTGCGCGCCTTTTGGATCACAAGACGCTTGGTCAGCATATCCGCCTCGGTTCCGCAGGTAAAGCCGACCTCGCACGAGCAGCCCGAAACCCCGATGAAGGCAAGGTCAATATTGATCCCTTCAAGATGCTCAAGGGTGTGGATCCCCGAAACCGAAAGGGTCCTCGGATTCATCGTTCCGCCGCAAAGATTCACCGTCACGTTCTTCAGGCGGCAAAGCTCGAGCGCGACGTGCGGACTGATCGTCGTGATATTCAGGTCAACGTCGGGCAGATGTCTTGCGAGCATCACGCTCGAGGTGCCGGCGTCGAGAAAAACCGAGCTTCTCGGATGCACAAGCCGAAGCGCCTTTTTCACCATCGACGCCTTGCCCGCCGTATTCTCCTTCATGCGGATGTGGAACTCAATATCGTCGAGCTGATGCACCGAGCGCACGCCTCCGCGATACTTGGTGATAATCCCCATCTCCTCAAGCGCAGAGAGATCCCGATGCAGGGTCATAAGCGAGACCCCGGGGAAAAGCGCGTGCAGCTCCTTGACGGTGGCAACGCCCTTGCTCTCCACGTATTTTTTGATTTGCTCCTGTCGAATCCGATTCATAGCCCCTCCCGTTTCCAAGGGTGGATTTGATAACATTTCATAACATGATTATATCACACCGTTTACGATTTGTCTATTGACATTTTTCACAAATTGTACTAAAGTATCGGTAAATCACGAAGCGAGGAACGCCTATGATCAAAAAGCTTCAAGTTTACGTCAGCCCCTCGGTCGATCCCTACGAAAACCTTGCCGTTGAGAGGCATCTTCTTGACGCGGTCGACGGGGAGAGCATTCTCCTTTACCTTTGGCAAAACCGCAGCACCGTCGTGATCGGTAAAAACCAAAACGCCTACTCGGAGTGCCGCACCGAGCTACTGAAAAGCGAGGGCGGAAGCCTGGCGCGCCGTCTGTCGGGCGGGGGCGCCGTCTTTCACGATCTCGGCAACCTCAATTTCACCTTCCTTTGCGCCAGCCAAAATCTCGACGTTCCAAGGAATCTCGAGGTGATCCGAGAGGCATGTCGGCTCGCGGGAATTGAGGCAGAGATCTCGGGGCGCAACGATCTTTTGGCGGGGGGCGCGAAATTTTCGGGCAACGCCTTCTATCACAGCAAGGGGCGCTCCTATCATCACGGAACGCTTTTGATTTGTGCCGACCTTGAAAGGCTCGGCCGCTACCTCACGCCGCCGAAGGCAAAGCTCGAAACGAAGGGGATCCGATCGGTGCGATCGAGGGTCATCAATCTCTGTCAGCTTTCGCCCTCCCTCACCTGCGACGCGATGAGGGGGTATCTCGTGTCGGCGGCAGAAATCGTCTTCGGCTTAAAAGCAAGCATGCTAAAAGCGCCTACCCGCGAGGCGATCGCGGCGTATGCCGCGCAGTTTGCCGACCCGACCTACCTGTACGGCACGCCGTTCCCCTTCAGCCTATCCTGCAAGGGGCGCCTGCCCCTGGGAGACGTCGAGCTGCTTCTCTCGGTCAAAGGCGGTGTCATCGATGACCTTAGGCTCTATACCGATGCCCTTGACCCGTCGCTCGCCGACGCGGTAAGGGGAGCGCTGCTCTCGCTTCCCCTTGAGCTGCCGAGCATCCGCGCCGCGCTCTGCGGGGTGCTCGATGAGGCCGACGCCGACGCCATCTGCGCTATCCTTTCGGATCAGATCCTCTCGTAACCCCCCTAAATCAAGCGTTGCCGAACGGCAACATATCACTCGCGCGGAGCGCGAATATCACGTTGCCGGAAGATATCACGAAAAGAGGCGGAATGCAAACGCATTCCGCCTCTTTTTACACGGTCCCTCGGATTTTTTCGGTCTCGCCAAAGATGCAAGCCCCGCTTACCGCGCGGCAAGCAGACGGAAAACCTGCTCGACGGTGTCGGTGAGGCTTTGACGGGCGTTATTTTCGTCCATCGCCTCGGCAAGCGAGATCGGACGGCGCAGGATCGGGAAGAAGGCATCGATGCCGGCAGCGTTACAAAGCCGCGCCTCGTCGGTCACACAGCCGGATACCGCAAGCACGAGCTTGCCGTAGCGCTTGGCAAGACGGGCAACGCCGACGGGTGCCTTTCCCATCGCGGTCTGTCCGTCAAGACGCCCCTCTCCGGTCACAACGACGTCGGCATCGGCGACCTTCTCCTCAAGGCCAATCGTTTCGATCACAAGCTCAATGCCCGACGACAGCGTACCGCCGAGATAGGAGATGAAGGCAAAGCCAAGCCCGCCTGCGGCTCCGGCACCGGGGGTGTTTTTAAAATTACGCCCGAGAGCTGACGCCGAAAGCTCGGCGTAGGCGTCAAGCCACGCGTCCATCTCGACGACCGTTTCGGGGGTCGCCCCCTTCTGAGGGCCGTACACGGCGCTGCAGCCCTTCGGTCCGCAAAGGGGATTTTCGACGTCGCAAGCGATCCTAAAGCGGCACTCGGCAAGCGCGGGAAGCGCGCCGCTGATGTCGATCTCGGCAAGATCTCTGAGGCCAACCGCCCCGTGCGCGATCTCCCCGCCCGCGCGGTCAAGGAAGCGGAAGCCGAGGGCGCGGAGCATTCCGACGCCGCCGTCGTTGGTCGCGCTTCCGCCGATGCCGATGAGAAAATCGCGGCAGCCCCGCTCGATAATCGCATGACGGATGAGCTCCCCGACCCCGTAGGTCGTGGTATAGAGCGGATCGCGCCTCTCCTCGGGCACGAGCGGCAGACCTGCCGCCGCCGCCATCTCAATGACGGCAAGGGCGCGATCCGGGATCACCGCATACTCGGCACGTACCGTCTCGCCGAGCGGTCCTATCACGTCAAGCGCGATCCTCTCGCCGTCGCACGCCTCGCAGATGGCGTCCACCGTTCCCTCTCCGCCGTCGGCAAGCGCCGAGATCTCAACTTCGGCGTCGGGCATCACCCGCAAAATTCCCTGCCGTGCCGCCTCTCCCGCAGCCGTGCTTGAAAGACTCCCCTTA
>JAFYMH010000151.1 GCA_017556685.1 Clostridia bacterium
ATGCGGAGGATTTCATCTTCCCTGCGGAACTGCCCAAAGCAGAAGAGCCTGTTCCGTCCCCTGCCGAGCCGACGAGGGGGCTCTCGAGAAAGACGTCAAGCTCCTTTCCGAGCTTCTCGCGTTCGCTTCGGTCAAGGAGAGCGAAACGGCACGTCGCCTGCTTTCCGAGTTTGGAAGTATCGGAGCGCTTCTCTCGACCCCCGCACCGGAGCTTGTGCGTGCGGGACTTTCCGAGCGCGCCGCCGCCCTTCTTTCTCTCGTGCTTGCGATTTATGCGCGCGGCGAGATCTCGGCGCTCCCCGAGGGCGTGCTGCTTGACAGCGCCGAGCGCCAGGCGGATTATATTGCCCGTCATTATATCGGCGTTCGTGACGAGCGCCTCTCGCTTCTTTTGCTCGACGCAAAGAGCCGTCCCATCGCCTTCATTCCCTTCGGAGACGGAGGGGTCGGGAATACCAGCGTCGATCTTCGCAAGATCGCCGAGCTTGCGCTCTTTCATCATGCCTCGTCTCTTGCCCTTGCCCACAATCATCCGGGCGGTACGCTTTCGCCCTCTCCCGAGGACGTTCGCGCAACGAGGTCGGTCGAGATCGCCCTTTCAAGCGTTGGCGTTGCCCTTGACGAGCATTACGTTCTCGTCGGCCGCGCCTTCACGCCGATCAGGCTCTACAGCGAGGAGCTGCTCACGCTTCGTCCGCCCGAGTTTTACGGCGCCGACTCCTTCCGCGAGATCCGCCGTCAAAACACCGACGTCTACCGTCCGAAGCATACCCTCGGCCTCCGCGAAAAATGACGGGTATCAGGCACACCTGCCCTCAAGTGTGCCTTTTTTCTTTTGAGGTCTTGCAAGCAAGCGGAATCTGTGCTATAATACTATAGTATAGTCTGCTGTCTTAATGGGGGCATCGGAAAGGAGGATCGAGAATGTCTTTAACCGACTGCGAAAGAGAAGACGCCGGTGCGAGCTTCCTTCGGGATGCCGCAGCGGTCAGGGATCGTCTTTATCCCCGCCGTCCCTTCTGTTCCGTTCTGACCTTCGGGTGTCAGCAAAACGAGGCGGACAGCGAAAAGCTTCGGGGCATGGCGCTCGAGATGGGCTATCAGCTCACAGACTCGCCCGAGAAGGCAGACCTGATCCTGATCAATACCTGTGCCATCCGTGAGCACGCGGAGCTGAAGGTGCTCTCGATCATCGGCGGCTATAAGCATCTGAGGGAGAAAAATCCCGAGCTTATCATCGGCGTTTGCGGATGTATGGCGGCAGAGCGGCACCGTGCCGAGCAGCTTAAGATGCGCTATCCGCAGGTGTCCTTCGTCCTTGAGCCGGGGGAGCTTTCAATGCTTGCAAGCCGCGTTTTGACGGCGCTTTCCGGTAAGCGAAGCTTCCTTTATACCGACCCCGCCGACTTTCCTCATCCGACCGAGGGGCTTCCGCAAAAGCGCATCGGCGGACATCGCGCATGGGTCAGCATCATGTACGGATGCAACAATTTCTGCACCTACTGCATCGTGCCCTACGTGCGGGGCAGGGAAAAGAGCCGTCCGTCTGAGGCTGTGATCGCCGAGGTTCGGGAGCTCGTTTGCTCGGGTGTCAAGGATATCACGCTCCTTGGTCAGAACGTCAATTCCTATCGCTCGGATTGCGATTTTGCCGATCTTCTCGCGCGCCTTGCCGAGATCCCCGGGGACTTCCTTTTGCGCTTTATGACGAGCCATCCGAAGGACGTCTCTCCCGCCCTGATCTCGGTCGTCGGCTCTTGCCCCAAGGTGGCGCCCCATTTCCATCTGCCGCTTCAATCGGGAAGCGACGCGGTGCTCAAAAAAATGAATCGGCATTACGATACAGAAGGGTACCTTGCAACCGTCCGCGCCCTGCGCGAGGCGCGAGAGGGGATCTCGATCACAAGCGATATCATCGTCGGCTTCCCGGGGGAGACCGACGCCGACTTTGAGGCAACCCTGTCTCTTGTTCGCGAGGTCGGCTTTGATATGATCTATTCCTTTATCTATTCGCCCCGTAAGGGGACGCCCGCCGCCGAATATCCGGGCCCCGTTCCGAGCGAGGTGGCGCACGAGCGCATGAACCGACTTCTTGCGGCGGCGGACGAAAGCGCCCGCCTTCGCGCTCTCCCCTATGCAGGGCGCATCTGCCGCGTGCTCGTCGATTCTCCCTCAAGGGACGGACGGGCAGGGATCATGAGCGGCAGGACCGACACGGGAAAGCTCGTGCATTTTTCGACCGGAAACGAAACGGTCGGAAGATTTGCAAGCGTTAAGATCGAGCGTGCCGAGGCGTTTGCGCTTTACGGCACCGAAATGCCATAAAAACAAAGAAAGTGAGAACGAAAATGAACGAGACCATCAAAAATCTTGCCGCCGCCCTCGGCGACGGAATCGCAGCATCCGAGGTGCTCGTCGGATATCGTGAGGCAAAGTCGCGTTACGAGACGAACGCCGAGCTGAGAGAGGCAATGTTCGAGTACAATACCCAGAGAACCATTCTCGGAAACGAGTTCAAAAAGGACGTCGCCGAGCAGAGCCCCGAGCTCATCGAGATGATCCGCGAGCGGATCGATACGCTTGGCAGACGGATCGCGGCAGACCCCGATTACCGCGCCTATGCCGATGCTCAGCAGGAGGTCGGAAAGCTTATGCAGGAGGTCAACTCCGAGATCAGCTTCCACGTATTCGGCGAGCGCCCCTGCACGCACGATTGCTCAAGCTGTCAGTCAAACTGCGCGAGCCGCGCGTCTGAAGAGGAATAAGCTCGGACGGCAGTGTCCGAAAAGCAAAGGAGACTCAAATGGCGGGACAGGTCATTGAGAGAATTGACGAGCTCACGGCGCCGTCGCCCATGATGGCGCAGTATATCGCTGTCAAGCGGGAGTATGCCGATTTCGTTTTACTCTACCGCCTCGGCGATTTTTACGAAATGTTTTTTGAAGATGCCGTAACCGTTTCGCGCGCCCTTGAACTTACCCTGACGGGGCGCGATTGCGGAGGCGGCCTTCGCGCCGCGATGTGCGGCGTCCCCTTCCATAAGTCCGATCTCTATATCGGCCGGCTCGTCGAGTGCGGCTTCAAGGTGGCGGTCTGCGAGCAGACCGAGGACCCTGCAACCGCCAAGGGGCTCGTGAGCCGCGAGGTGGTACGCGTGGTGACTCCGGGAACCGTGACCGATACGGCGATCCTCAGCGACAGCACCAATAACTATCTCGGGGCGATCTCGATCGGACTCTCGGGAACCTTCGGCGTTGCCTTCGCCGATATTTCCACAGGTGAGGTATCGGTGACCGAGCTGTCGGGCGCAAGGGCAAGATCCGCGCTTGAAACCGAGCTTGGCGCCTTCCGCCCGAGCGAGGTTCTGCTCTCGACCTCGGCAAAGGCGACTCTTGATCTTGCCGAATTTATCGAAGCGCGTCTCGGCGCCATGCTGACCGCAGACCGCGCCGATCTCTTTGACGTCGGACGTGCCGCCGCCTCGGTGCGCGAGTGCTTCGGCGATCGGGCAGAGGCGCTTGACAGCGATGCAAAGCTTAGTGCCGTCGGTGCTCTGCTTGCTTATATTCGGGAGACCCAGATGACCGAGCCGTACTTTTTGCGCGACCTGCGCGTCTACGGCGAGGGGCAGTATCTTTCTCTTGATCTCACGACCCTTCGCAACCTCGAGCTGATCGAGTCAATGCGAAGCAAGGAGAAGAGAGGCTCTCTGCTCTGGGTGCTTGACAAAACCGAAACCGCAATGGGCGGCCGTATGCTCCGCTCCTGGCTTCGTAAGCCCCTTGTCGATCCTGCCGCGATCCGCCGCCGCCAAAGCGCGGTTTCCGCGATCTGCGAGCAGTTTTTGCTCCGCGAGGAGCTCAGACGCGACCTTTCGGGCATCCTTGACCTTGAAAGACTTGCCGCCAAAGCGGTTTACGGAAGCGCCAACGCCAAGGATCTGCTTGCCATCGCCGTGAGCCTTGCAAGGGTACCTCGCCTGCGCGCACAGCTCTTTGATACGGGGGTCGGCGTTCTGACGTCGCTTGCCGAGGGGATGGATCCCCTCTCCGAGCTGTCAGATCGGCTTCTGCTTGCGATCGTTGACGATCCTCCCTTTACGGTACGCGAGGGCGGAATGATCCGAGACGGCTATCACGCCGAGGTCGATCGCCTGCGTGCGATCTGTCAAAGCGGCGGAGGCTGGATGAGCGAGCTTGAGGAGCGCGAGCGGCAGACGAGCGGTATACGAAACCTGAAGGTCGGATACAACCGCGTATTTGGCTATTACATCGAGGTAACGAAATCGCAAAGCGATCTCGTCCCTGCAAATTACGTCAGAAAGCAGACCCTGACCAACTGCGAGAGATACATCACCGAGGAGCTGAAGGAGATGGAAACGACGGTGCTCGGCGCCTCGGATAAGCTCGCGGCTCTTGAGTACGGCATCTTTTGCGAGCTTCGCGACGCGGTCGTTTCGGCGGCGGAGCGGATTCGCTCGACCGCCGCATCAATCGGCGAGCTCGACGTCTACCTCAGCTTTGCCGAGGTGGCGATCAAAAACCGCTATACCTGCCCCGAGGTCGATTCCTCCGATCTTCTCATCATCCGCGACGGACGGCATCCGGTCGTTGAAAAGTTCGTTTCCGACAGTCTGTTCGTTTCCAACGATACCGAGCTTGACGTCGGGCAGAATCGATTGATGCTCATTACCGGCCCGAACATGGCGGGAAAATCGACCTATATGCGCCAGGTTGCCCTCATCACCGTCATGGCGCAGATCGGCTCCTTCGTTCCCGCAAGGGAGGCGCGTATCGGTGTCGTCGATAAGCTCTTTACCCGCGTCGGCGCCTCTGACGATCTCGCGTCGGGACAGTCGACCTTCATGCTCGAGATGAACGAGGTCTCGAACATCCTGAAGAATGCAACCCGTCGCTCTCTCATCATTTACGATGAGGTCGGGCGCGGCACCAGCACCTATGACGGTATGAGCATCGCGCGTGCCGTCGTCGAGTATACGGCGAGCCGCCGCATCGGCGCAAAGACCCTCTTTGCGACCCATTACCACGAGCTGACCGATCTTGAAGGCGCGTGCGAGGGCGTGGTCAATTACCACATCGCCGCCAAAAAGAGGGGAGATAGCATCACGTTTTTGCGCAAGATCGTGCGCGGTGCAACCGACGATAGCTTCGGCATCGAGGTTGCAAAGCTTGCAGGCGTTCCGAGCGAGGTCGTTCGCCGTGCCCGCGAGATCCTCTCGGAGATCGAGGAAAAGGGCGTATGCAGTACCCCTCGCGCCACACGTCAGAGCACGGCGTGCGAGCCCGATATGCTCGCATATCTTGCCTCGGGAGAGGCAGAGGAGGTTGCCGATGCGCTTAGGGCAACCGATCTTGACACTCTGACGCCGATCGAGGCGCTCAACCTTGTTTACACCTTAAAGAAAAAGCTGACGGTTCGAAAATAAGCCGTCGGAAGGGAGATAGCCGATGGGAAACATTCGCGTTCTCGGCTTTGAAATCGCCAACCTGATCGCCGCAGGCGAGGTGGTCGACCGCCCTGCCTCGGTTCTCAAGGAGCTGCTTGAAAACGCCCTTGACGCTGGCGCCGATACGATCACGGCAGAGATCAGAAACGGCGGCGTCAGCATGATCAGCGTTTCGGACAACGGATGTGGCATGACGGCAGAGGATCTGCCGGTCGCCATCCGCCGTCACGCGACGAGCAAGATCAGGTCTGCAGACGATCTGTCTGCGATCATGACGCTCGGCTTCCGCGGTGAGGCGCTTGCCGCGATCGCATCGGTTTCAGAGCTTCGCATCCTGACCAAAACGAAGGATGCCGAGAGCGGAACGATGCTCGTTTCGCAAAACGGAGAGGTCAAGGAGATCTCTGAGGTCGGATGTCGGAACGGAACGAGCGTCATCGTTGAAAATCTGTTCGGGAACGTCCCCGCAAGACGAAAATTCCTAAAGCGTGATGCGACCGAGGCGGCGGCAGTTTCGGCAATGGTTGAAAAGATCGCCATGTCGCGCCCCGACGTTTCGATCCGTCTTGTCATCGACGGCAGTGAAAAATTTGCAACCGCGGGTGACGGAAATCTTCAAAATGCGCTCTACGCCCTGCTCGGGCGCGATTTCGCCCTTCGTCTGCTCCCCGTTTGTGCAGAAACCGGTGGCATCTCGGTTTCGGGCTTCGTTGGCCGAAGCGACAACGCGCGAGGAAACCGCAACGCGCAAAACGTCTTTATCAACGGTCGATTTGTCAAGAGCAAGACCGTGACCGCCGCGCTTGAGAGAGCCTACGCCTCTTACCTTGCCCCCGAGAAATTCCCGGTTGCCGCGTTGTTTTTGGAGTGCAATCCCACGCTCGTCGACGTCAACGTGCATCCCGCCAAGCTCGAGGTGCGCTTTTCAAACGAGCAGGCAGTCTTTGAGGCGGTCTATTATGCGGTAAGAGAGGCGCTTGCCTCGGGGCAGGACCGTCCCGAGCTTTCGCTTGAAAAAAAGAGGCAAACGACCTATCGGGTCGATACGACCCCGATCGGCTCCGAGCCCCCGCGCTACAGTATTCCGAGCGCGACCTCTCTCCAAAAGGAGAGAGAATTCGCTCCCTTTCGGCAGCCCCCCACGCCGACCGCATCCCCTCGTCAGGCACCTCAGATGCCGCTTCGCGAGACTGCTCTGCCGTCCCAGTCGATGCGCGTGCTCTCCGAGATCGAGCGGTCAATGCCGAAAAATCCCCTGACCTCGCCTATCGCGAAAGACCCTTCGGCAGATCCATCCTTGGCAAGGACCTGGCGGTATATCGGGGAGGTTTTCCATACCTATCTGCTCGTTGAGGACGGCGATCGGGCGCTGCTGATCGATCAGCACGCGGCGCACGAGCGGATTCTCTTTGAGGATCTTCTTCTGCGTATGCGCTCGGACGGGCGCATCCTCTCGCAGAGCCTTCTTCTGCCGCTTACCGTGCGCCTATCCGATCTTGAATACGCCGCCGTCTTTGATTTTAAGGAGGACGTTGAGGCGATCGGCTTTGCCTTCTCCGAGGGCGGAGAGCGAGGGGAGATCTCGCTTGAGGCGATCCCGGATTCGATTGAGATCGCAGATGCCGAAAAGCTCTTTTTGCGGATCTCATCCGAGCTTGGAGAGGGAATCTCCACGCCTAAGATGACGGCAACGCTCCGCCGCGAGCGTGCGCTTTATCAGATCGCCTGCAAGGCGGCGATCAAGGGCGGAAGGAGCTACGATGAGGCGCACCTCCATTGGATCTGCGAAAGGGTCATGGAGCTGCCCGATATTACGGTTTGTCCGCATGGCAGACCGATCGCCATCTCGCTCTCCAAATCCGAGCTTGATCGGCGCTTTGACAGAATCAAATAAGTAAAGGAACCGATATGTTTGAAATTCTTCGTACCGAGGGAAAGGCGCGCCGCGGCAGATTCCATACCGTGCACGGCACCGTCGAGACCCCCGTTTTCATGAACGTCGGAACGAGCGCCGCCGTTAAGGGCGGAATCTCGACCGACGATCTGCGTGAGATCGGATGTCAGGTTGAGCTTTCGAATACCTACCATCTGCATATCCGTCCGGGTGACGATCTCATCTACCGAATGGGCGGACTCCATAAGTTTTTTAATTGGGACCGTCCGATCCTCACCGATAGCGGGGGGTTTCAGGTCTTTTCGCTCGCAAAGCTTCGGAAGATCACCGAGGACGGCGTGACCTTCAGCTCGCATATGGACGGTGCGCGCATCTTCATGGG
>JAFYMH010000152.1 GCA_017556685.1 Clostridia bacterium
GGTCCCGAGGAAGGGATGCGCATATTGAGATAGGCATCTCCCGGTGCAAGATGAATGCTTTCGGTCGAGATGGCGCGATCCGCCGTCTCAAGGCGGAATTGAAGTCTGCCGAGGGTAAAACGCTCAAGTGCGAAGAGCGGGTGGAGAAAGTCAAAGCAAAAGACCCCCGTAAAGCCCCGCATCCTCTCGCATTCGAGCGCCTTCCACCTCAGGTCAAGCACCGCATCGTCAAAGAGGGGGTCTTCGTATCCGCTCTCGCGGTAGCGGCGGCGAAGCGTCGGGGTCAGCAGGATGCAAAAGAGAAGCTTCAGCGTCTCGCTCGGAACCGAGATCAAATCGGCGATGCCGTCAAGCGCGCGCTCGGTGCGCGACCAGTGCCATGCACTTGGGGTCGCTTTTTCGTAATCCGCAAGCGCCTCTAAAAGGATGCGCTCGGCGCTCGGCGCAGAAAGGACGGCGCCGTATGCGAAAAGAAGCTCCCCCCGCGCCTTCTCGGAGAATCCGAGCCGCTCTGTGAATTCTATGAGATATTCCCTCACGGTCTGAGGATCTCCTTTGCCGTTTTCGCCGATGCAAGACGAACCATTTCGGTAATGACCGAGGTGGCGCTCTCCATGCCCTCGACCGTAATATGCTCAAAGGGGCCGTGGAAGGCGTAGCCACCTGTTCCGAGGTTGGGGCAGGGAAGTCCAAGCTCGGTCGTCAGGCGCGCGCCGTCGGTTCCGCCGCGGATCGGATCGCTCGACGTCGAAAGACCGAGCGCATGGGTTGCCTCGAGGGCTAGCGACACGACGCCGAAGACCGGCAGGATCTTTTCCTTCATATTGAAATACTGATCGGTGAGCGTCAGGGTAACGGTGTCCTCTCTGTATTTTCGGTTCATTTCAGCGGCAAGCTCGATAAGACGCGCCTTGCGCTCCAGAAAGCGGTCGAGATCGTGATCCCGAACGATATAGCTCGCCTCTGCCCTCTCAACCGTACCCGAAAGGTCGGTGAGATGGTAAAACCCCTCGCGCCCCGAGGTCCTTGAGGGAACCTCATCCTCGGGAAGCGCCGCGTTGATCTCGCTTGCGACGGCGGCGGCGTTGACCATGATATCCTTTGCGCTTCCGGGGTGTACGTTCACGCCGCGGATCTCAAAGTGGGCACCCGCCGCGTTGAAGTTCTCGTAAACGACCTCTCCCTCTTCTCCGCCGTCAAGGGTGTAGGCGAAATCGGCGTCAAAGCGCTTGACGTCAAAGCAGACGGTTCCGGCGCCCACCTCCTCGTCGGGGGTGAAGCAGATTGAGATCTGCCCGTGCGGAATTTTGTTTTCGATGACCCTCTCAAGCATCGTCATGATCTCAGCAATGCCTGCCTTATCGTCGGCGCCGAGAAGGGTCGTTCCGTCGGTGACGATCAGCGTTCTGCCGCAAAGCGAGGGGAGATGCGGAAAGTCCCGTACAGAAAGCACTCTGCCCGAGTCACCGAGCACAACGTCCTTGCCGTCGTACTTCTCAATGATCCTCGGCTTGACCCCCTCTCCCGAAAAATCGGGTGCGGTATCCATATGCGCAATAAAGCCGATCCTGGCGCGTCCCTCGTATCCCGGCGTTGCGGCAAGCTTGCCGTAGACGTAGCAATGCTCGTCAAGAGAGGCGTCGACCCCGAGCTCCAAAAGCTCTGCACAGAGGATGCGCGCGAGGTCAAATTGCCGCTCGCTCGTCGGTGTCGTGTCCTTGCTCTCATCGCTTGCGGTATGGATCTTAACGTACTTCAGAAGTCGCTCGTAAGCCTTCATAACCCGAGCCCCTTAAAGCGTCTTGATGTCGCTCTCGTCGATGAGCTGAATACCGCTTTCACTGAGAAGCGCAGAGGCGCGGTCGTTATCGTTGACGCGCAAAACGACGTAAGCCGAGGAGCCGCGGCTGGTGAGGAAGGCGTACATATATTCAATGTTGATGCCGTGCTCGCAGAGCAGGCGCGTGACCTCGGTGAGGGCGCCGGGCGTATCCGCAACGGCAACGCCGACCACCTGCGTGATCGAAACCACGCAGCCGATATCCGAAAGGATCTCCTTTGCCGCCTTGGCATCTCCGACGATCAGGCGCAGAATTCCGAAATCCTGCGTATCTGCGAGCGACATCGCACGGATGTCGATGCCCGCGCGTCCGAGCGCGTCGGTTACGAGAACGAGCGTGCCTGGTTTGTTCTCCAAAAAGATCGAGAGCTGGTTGATAGCCATAGCGTATACTCCTTTATCTTGATGTGCTTTGCGAAAAAGCGATAGGGCCCTTGACTCTGCTTACTCGGCGTCGTTTTCGTAGCCGAGCGAAAATGCACGAAGGTTCACGTCAACGAACGCCGCCTTAACGCCATGCTTGATGGCGTCCTCCCACTTCTCGCGCGCAATGCCGAGATAGCGGGCAAGCCGCCCCATCAGAACGATGTTGACCGCCTTCGCGCTGCCTGCCGCCTCGGCAAGCGAGAGCGCGTCGATGGCGTCGAGCAGGACGTCCTTTGCCGTCAGCTCGCTCAGAATATCGGTCGGGTAAGCCGCCTTGCCGATCAGAACCGGCATGGGGTCGATCTCCTGGGTGTTGACGATGATCCGTCCCCCGGGAGCAAGGCAGGATGCGTATCTTGCCGCCTCAAGCTTTTCAAAGGAAACGATGAAATCTGCTTCGCCGTCGGTGATGATCGGGGAATATACCCGATCGCCGAAGCGAACGTAGGTAACGACCGAGCCGCCTCTTTGGCTCATGCCGTGCACCTCGGAAACCTTGACGTCATAGCCCTCGGCGAGAAGAAGCTGCCCAAGAAGCTTGCTCGCAAGAAGCGAGCCCTGTCCGCCGACGCCGACGATCATGATGCTCTTTGTATTCTGCATTTCCTTATTCTCCTTTCGAGATCGCGTCAAAGGGGCAGAGCGACTCACAGATACCGCAGCCGACGCAGAGAGTGTCGTTGACATGGGCACGCTTGCCCTTGTAGCTGATGGCGGGGCATCCGAGCGACAGGCATTTTTTGCAGCCGCGGCAAAGCTCCTTTGAGATACTGAGTGCGGGCTTCGGCTTGACGCTCTTCAAAAGAATGCAGGGACGGCGCGAGATGATGACCGACGGCTCGTCGACGGCGGTTTCCTCGCGGATCGCGAGATCGACCTCGGCAAGATCGTAAGGATCCACGACGCGAACGCGGCGGATGCCGATCGCGCGGCAGAGCGCCTCGAGATCCACCTTTCCTGCGGGGTCTCCCTTAATGTTGAAGCCGGTGGTGGGGTTCTGCTGATGTCCCGTCATGCCCGTGATCGAGTTGTCGAGGATGATGACGGTCGATGCCGAGCCGTTGTAGGCAACGTTGACAAGCCCCGTGATACCCGAATGCATGAAGGTCGAGTCTCCGATGACGCACGCGGTCTTGCGGTCACTCTTGTCGGCAACGCGGAAGCCGTGCAGTCCCGAAACCGAGGCACCCATGCAAAGGGTCGAGTCGATCGCCGAAAGCGGCGGCTGAGCTCCGAGGGTGTAGCACCCGATATCTCCAAGGACCGTCACGCCGTTTTTCACGAGCGAATAGAAAAGTCCTCTGTGCGGACAGCCCGCACACATCATGGGAGGACGGACGGGGATTGCATTCTCAACGACGAGATGCTTCTTTTCCTCAATGCCGAAGACCGCGGCAATCGACGCCTGACTGTATTCTCCGATCGGCGTAAAGAGGTTCTTTCCGTCGACCTTGACGCCGATATGCTCGCAGTGCGATTCGATCACGCCGTCAAGCTCCTCAATGACGACCACGCGCCCGACCGATGCCGCAAAGGAGCGGATCAGATCGGTCGGCAGAGGATGCACCATGCCGAGCTTTAGAACGCTGACGCTGTCGCCGAGCGCCTCCTTGACGTACTGATAGCAGGCGCCCGACGTAATGACACCGCAGGCGGTTCCGCCCATCTCCACGCGGTTGAGATCGCTCGTTTCGGCAAGTCTTGCCAGCGCCTCGGTCCGCGCCTCCACGATCGGGTGGCGCTTTTTCGCGTTTCCGGGCATCATGATGTACTTTTCGCCATTGCGCTTGTATTCGGGTCTGTCGCGCATCACGCGCTCGCCAAGCTCCACGATGCTCTGCGAATGTGCGATACGGGTGGTAAGACGGAGAAGGACCGGAGTATCAAAGCTCTCGGAGAGCAAAAGCGCCTCTCTTGCAAAGGCAAGGCACTCTGCCGAATCGGCAGGCTCGAGCATCGGGACCTTTGCGGCGATCGCGTAATGCCGCGAATCCTGCTCGTTCTGCGAGGAGTGCATGGCGGGATCGTCGGCAACGCAGACGACGAGTCCTCCGCCGACACCGGTGTAGGAAAGGGTAAAGAGGGGATCCGCCGCCACGTTGAGTCCGACGTGCTTCATGGCGCAGGCGGAGCGTGCCCCTGCAAGAGATGCGCCGAAGGCAACCTCGGCGGCAACCTTCTCGTTCGGCGCCCACTCGCTGTAGACGTCGTCGTATTTTGAGATGAATTCGGTGATTTCGGTCGAGGGGGTTCCGGGATAGCTCGAGACGACCTCAACGCCGCCCTCGTAGAGACCGCGCGCAACGGCCTCGTTTCCGATCATAAGCTTCTTCATATTCGTTCCTTTCTGTCGTATGGAAAAGATGGGAAAAGATCAGAGACCTGACTCGTTTCTCTTGTCGATGATGCGCTTTGCCTTGCCCTCGTATCGGCGGATTGAGCTCGGAGCTGCGAGCGTGACCTTCGCCTTGAGCCCAAGCACCGTCTGGAGCTTGGAAACGATGGTATTGCGCAGGTTGTCAAGCTCGCCGTAATGCTCAAGAAGCGAGGCGTCAGAGAGCTCCACGCGTACCTCGAGGTAGTCGGTGTAGTTCTTTCTCGTCAGGATCAGCTCGTAATGCGGGGCAACTCCCTTGATAGCGGCGATCACGCTCTCGATCTGCGAGGGGAAGACGTTCACGCCTCGGATCTTGAGCATATCGTCGCTTCTTCCGCTGACCTTCTCCATGCGCGCAAAGGTACGTCCACAGGCGCAGGGCTCAAGGTTCAGGCGCGTGATGTCCTTGGTGCGGTAGCGGAGCAGAGGAATTCCCTCTTTGGTCAGAGGCGTGATAACGAGCTCGCCCTCCTCGCCCGGCTCGCGCGGGATCCCGGTCTCGGGATCGATGATCTCAGCAAGGAAATGGTCCTCGTTGATATGCAGTCCGTTTCGGTAGACGCATTCTCCCGAAACGCCGGGGCCCATCAGCTCGCTCATGCCGTAGTTGTCGGTCGAAAAGACCCCAAGCCCCTGCTCGATCTTTTGTCTGAGCTCATTGGTGCAGCCCTCCGAGCCGAAAAGTCCGATCCTGAGCTTCAGATCCTTGCGCGCGATTCCCATCTCGCGTGCCACCTCGCTGATATACATGGCGTAGGAGGGGGTGCTGATGAGGGTGGTCGTTCCGAAATCCTTAAGGAGCATCGCCTGCTTTTCGGTATTTCCCGAGGAGACCGGAATGACCGCACAGCCGAGCTTTTCAAGGCCGTAATGCAGACCGAGCGCTCCCGTAAAGAGCCCGTAGCCAAACGCGATCTGCGCCACGTCCTCGTCGGTCACGCCGACGGCGGCGCAAAGCCGCGCCACGCAATCGCTCCAGTTGTCGAGGTCACGCTTCGTATAACCAACGACGGTCGGCTTTCCGGTCGTTCCGCTCGAGGCGTGGATGCGGACGATCTCTTTCATCGGTACGGCAAAAAGCCCGTAGGGGTAGTTGTCGCGGATGTCCGCCTTGGTCGTCAGAGGAATGTACTGAGCGTCCGAAAGAACCTTGATGCGCTCGGGCGTAACGCCTGCCTCGGCAAGGCGCTTTGCATAGAACGGAACGTTCCTTGAACAAAAATCCACCTGATGGCGAAGACGCTCAAGCTGAAGCTCCTCGAGCTTTTTCCTTGGCATCGTTTCGATCTCTTTTTGAAAAAACATGGCTCTCCTTCGTTGCGAGACGGCAGAGGCGTCTCGGGTCTTGATTTTTTGCGCGAAATGATGTATACTGAAGCCGTACCACCACACGTCACGCGCTCGCGCGCGGCGTGCGCGTAAGCATATACGAATATTTTAGCAATAATTGCCCGCAATGTCAAGGATAAAAGGCGAAAATACTCGGAATTTCTCGGGCGCCCGACGAGTCGACGTCTTTTTCGGCGGGCTATAGAAAGTGCTACAGAAAGTAAAGAAAGGATCTCTGTAAAGTGAAAGCGAAAGCACTTCGGATCGGAATCGTCGGCACCTCGTCGATCGCGCATCAGCTTGCGTCTGCCGCAAGACATTCAAAGGAGCTTCTTTTGCATTCGGTCTATTCGCGTACCGAGGAGTCGGGGCGCGCCTTTGCGGACGTCGAGGGGATCCCGCACGTTTTTTGCGATTACGGGAGCTTTTTGTCCGACGCTGAGCTTGACGCCGTTTATATCGCGAGTCCTAACGCCCTGCACGCACCGCAGGCGCTTTCGGCGCTTCGGTGCGGTAAGCACGTGCTTCTCGAAAAGCCGGTCACCTCAAGCCTTGCCGAATTCAGACGCCTGCGCGCGGAGGCAGAGGCTCGGGGACTCGTTCTGATGGAGGGGATGCGCCCCCTGCACGATCCTGCCTTCGGGATCATTCGCGAGAGCATCGGTCGGCTCGGTCGGATCCGTCGGGTCGATTTTGAGTTCTGTCAGTATTCCTCGCGCTACGATCGGTTCCTTTCGGGCGAGCTTCCGAACGCCTTTGACCCTACCCTTTCAAACGCCGCTGTCATGGATATCGGCGTTTATCCCATCTCGCTCCTTGTCGCGCTGTTCGGCGAGCCTTCTTCGGTCGCGTCAAGCTCGCTCTTTCTTGAAAGTGGCTTTGAGGGAGCGGGGGAGATTATCTGTAGGTATCCCGATATGCTGGCAACCGTCTCCTATTCCAAGATCTCGGAGTCGGTCGTCCCAAGCGTCGTGACGGGCGAGGGGGGAAGCCTTACCGTCGACCGCATCAACTCCCCAAGGCGCCTTGCGCTCTCTCTTCGCGGTGAGCCGAGCGTGACGCTTGCATACGAGCCGTCCGAAAACAACATGATCTTTGAGTTGACCGATTTCGTGCGCGCGGTGCGCGGTGAGATATCTGAAAAGCCCTACTCTGACGTCACCGAAAAAACGATGGAGCTGCTTGATACTGTTCGCCGTCAGAACGGGATCGTTTTCCCCTCCGACGAAATACCCCTATAAAAAAAGGAAGCGGCGGGGTACCCTTTTGGGGAACCTCGCCACGCTCTTATCTCTCGCTCTTGTTTTTCTCCCTGTCGAGCCAGCTTTGCAAAATGATCTCCGCCGACAGAGTATCGACGACGTCCCGTCGCTTTTTTCCGAAGGTCTCGGTTGCCGAAAGAAAGCGATAGGCCTCCATCGTCGACATCCGCTCGTCGCAGAAGACGATCTCAAGCGGCGTTTCCTCGCGCAAAAGCTCTGCGAAGGCGCGAACCACCTCGGCGCGCGGGCCCTCGGTTCCGTTCATGTTCTTCGGGAGCCCGACGACGATCGCGACCGCATCGCGCGCCGCGGCCTCTGCGGCAAC
>JAFYMH010000153.1 GCA_017556685.1 Clostridia bacterium
ACGAGCTTCCCGCGCTTCCCGAAACCGAGCCGAGCAAGGCGGGCTACAGCTCCTTCTATTGGGTGGGCTCTGACGTCCCCGTCACGGCAGACGGGACGGTCTGCCAAGCGCTGTTTGCAAAAAGCGACGCCGAGCTTCTCTTGTGGGCGCTTCATGATACGGCGCGCCTTACGTTCTCGCACGACGATCCCGCGTGGGATCGGTGGGATAACGGAGAGGAGATCATGCGCGCCACCAACGCGATCCTTTATCTTACAACCGAGCTCCGCCATATCGATGAATCTCACTATTTCTATTCGATCTACGCAGACCGTGTTGCAGCTCAGCTGAAGTATCTGCTTGACCCCGAAAACAACGCAACGCCGATGTTTGATCTCAAGGCGAACTGGCCGTACTGCAATCTGACGGCGACTATTCTTCTCTGCAAAAATACCCCTGCCGTCTGGAACCGTCTGACGGCGGAGGAGAAGTCGGGATACGATTTCATGATGAAATGCTTCGCCTATATCCTGACCTTCGGCACCGACGATAACAACAGCTACACCTCCGGTCCCCGCCTTGACGGAAACTACAGCAAGGGATACAACCCGAACTACCGCCTTGCCAACGTTGCGCCGATGATCTTCATTGCCGAGTATTTCGGCGGTGCCGACGAGGTCGACGAGATCCTGCTTGACTATGACTTTGACGACGTAATCGCCGAGATGCAGATAAGAGGCTTTTTGCGCTCCTACGCCGCTTGGACAACCAAAGCGACCGTCCAGGGGAAGCAGTCCTTTGGCGAGGCTTCAATGAACGGCGGAAACCTTAACGGCGGTGGCGGTGGCGTCGGTGTCCGTACCGAATATACCTATATGGGGTATACACTCGATGAGCCCGAGGAGATCATCCGAGAGCTTTTTGAGTACAACTATTCGGGCGGCAAGGTTATCAGCAAGATGAAAAACTCGTCTCTTGAAGCCTATATTGTTGGAGACTTGACCTCGCCCTACCAGGGTCAGCTTGGTATGATGCTTGAGTTTGGCAAGAGCGACCGTTCCTCGGCAGAATACTGCATGCACGATTTCGTCATGGTGGTTGCCATTCTGATGGTAACAGAGGAGCTTGATATCTACGATCCGCTTGATGCAGAGAACCTCGATCTCTTCCGCCTCGTCTGGGTCGGAAATCAGGATTTCATGTACAAGTACGAGATGGGATATATGTCCTACTCGAACGGAAAATCCGAGGGTGTCATCCAAAAGAGCACGGCAAAGGGCTATATGCTCATGGAGTCCTGGTGGAACGGTCGGTACGGCGATCCGACCTATACCGTCGCCTTCCCCTACGGCTCCTAAGGCAAAGCGCGATCCCCGAATTTTCGCTTCAAAGTGCTTTACCGGCTTGCCTCGGAAGATACGAAGCTTTCCGGCTCCCCTTCCCGATGTTCCTGTTTACGATCCTGATATCACCCATATTTCACTTCTGAAAAGGAGTTTTCTATGAAAACAAAGCGATCAACCCTGATCAGCCTGCTCTCGACCCTGCTCGTGATCGTCACCGTGCTCACCTCGGTGCTCGTCTTCACGGCAACGGCAGATACCGAGCCTGAGGATGCGTCTGACGACCGTTACGTCTACGCAGATGAGCAAAGCGATCTCATAGATGAGGTCCAGGAGCTGATATTCGACTGGAGCAACCCCACCACGTGGTACGACGACACCAGCGGTGCGGATGACGGC
>JAFYMH010000154.1 GCA_017556685.1 Clostridia bacterium
ATCGCGGCAAAGCTGAAGGAGAACATTCCGCGCCAGCTCTTTGAGATCCCGATCCAGGCGGCGATCGGCTCCAAGATCATCGCCCGCGAGACCGTCAAGGCGATGCGTAAGGACGTGCTTGCCAAGTGCTACGGCGGTGACATTACCCGAAAGAAGAAGCTGCTCGAGAAGCAGAAGGAGGGTAAGAAGAAGATGCGTAAGCTCGGTAGCGTTGAGGTAACGCCCGAGGCGTTCATGGCGGTCCTCAAGCTCGACGATGAGTAACGCATCCTCGCTCTATATCCATATTCCATTCTGCCTATCTCGTTGCCGATATTGTGATTTCGCAAGCCACGCGGGGATAAGTCCCTCGCTTCGCGAGGCGTATCTTTCTGCGCTCTGCCGCGAGATCGACTCGCTCCCGTCAGGGGAGCTTGAAACGGTCTATTTCGGCGGCGGAACCCCCTCGCTTCTAACCGAAGGCGAGCTGCTTCGCATCCTTGACGCCGTATCCCGCCGTTTTCGCGTCAAACCCCATGCCGAGATCTCGCTCGAGTGCAACCCTGCCACCGCGAGCCCTGAGAAGCTTTCGGCTTTTCGCTCGCTTGGGATCACGCGGCTTTCGATCGGGGTGCAGTCGCTCTCTGACGGCGAGCTTCGTGCGCTCGGTCGCGCGCATACGGCAGATGATGCAAGACAGACCTACCGCGCGGCAAGGGCGGCTGGCTTTGAGTCGGTTTCCTGCGACCTGATGTATGGGCTGCCGGGTCAGACTCCTACGTCGTTTGAGAGTACGCTCAAAGAGCTGCTCTCGTTTTCCCCCGACCATCTTTCGGCGTACGGCTTGATCTTAGAGGAAGGCACGCCGCTTTACGCCGAGCGGGATCGCATCGCGTTTCCGGACGAGGACCTTGAGTATGCGATGTACGAGAGGCTCGTCGAGCAGACGGCACAGGGGGGATACTCGCATTACGAGATCTCAAATTACGCAAGGGAAGGGCACGGGTGCCGACACAATCTCGTTTATTGGGAGAGACTACCCTACCACGCCGTCGGGCTCTCCGCCTCCTCCTTTGACGGGGCTGTGCGGCGCACCCATACGCGCGAGCTGTCTTGCTATCTTGCCGACCCCGTCGGCTCCTTTGACGAGATCACGGCAATCGCTCCCTCCGACGCCGCCTTTGAGGAGATCATGCTCTCCTTGCGGCTTGGCAAGGGGCTTTCGCTCTCGGGATTCCTTGAGCGACACGGCTTTGATTTTGCCGAGCGCTACCGCGAGCTTCTGCTTCCGTGGCGAAGGCGGGGATACGTGAGGGAAGAGGACGGTCGGCTCTTTTTGAGTGACGCGGGACTCTACCTTAGCTCCGCCTTGCTTTCCGAGATCCTTGCCGCAACCCCTTGACATGACGGCGCAAACATGATAGAATAAAAACAGAAAAACCGAATACAATAGATACAGGAGATGAAAGCCATGACCGATAACGAAAAGCTTGTTACCCCCGAGGAGGAAAACGAGGAGGTTGCCGAGATCTTTACCCTGACCGATGAGGAGACGGGTAAGGAGGAGCAGTTCGAGCTGCTCGCATCCGGTGAGATCGACGGTAAGCTCTATTATGCGATGGCATCGGTGGATACCGACGCTGAGGAGTACGTTGTTCTTGAGGTTACCGAGGACGGCGACGAGGTAACGCTCTCGACGGTGGATGACGACGAGACCTTCGATCGCGTTGCCGAGTACTTCGACGATCTTCTTTTTGGCGAGATCGATTACGACGCCGAGGAGAAGTAAAAAAGGCTTTTACCTGCTTAGTGCGTGATAGCTTGGAGCTTGGACCTACAAATCGACAAAGGGAGCCCGGGCTTCCCCCGTGGGATGCAGACCTCCCGTGCGCGGCCGTCCTTCGTGCCGCCGCGTATCGGATGCTGGGAGCAACAAAGCGGAGGAGAGGGCACCCACCTGCAAATGCAGGGTCAGATATTCCGGCTACACGGCTCGGCGGGGTTCATGCACACCCTTTCAAACGAGGTGTACAGGCAAAAGAGAAAGCACCCGAAGGACAGATCGTCCGTCGGGTGCTTTCTCTTTTTTGATTATCAATAACTATCGTTATTATAACAAGTGTAATATAAAAAAGTGAAAAATCTTGTATATTTTTTCGGATCACGGCAAAAAGTCCGTTTTATCGACTCTTTTCTTTGCTATACTCAAGGTATCAAACGAAAGGAGATGCGAAAAAATGAAAAACAAGAATCTCGACTCATACCAAGGGAAAAGAAGCTATCGCTTCCTCGCGCTGCTCGCTTCTGCCGTCCTTATTCTTTCTCTTACCGTCTCTCTTCAGCTCGGGCACGAGGCGGCGCTCGCTTGCCTTGTCTGGGCGACTGCCGCCGCTCTTTTGATCTCTCTGCTCGTGACGGCGTTTGGCTCGATCCGAAAGGATTTTTTAAGTCAATTCGTCTCTACCCCGTGCGACGGCGGCGAAAGGCAGACGTGAAATCCGAAAAAAAGCGACTTTGGGGTTGACAAATCGGGCGTTTTCGTATAAAGTATATATATTATACGATAAGTTTACAGTGAGGCTACCTTATGCACCTGATTCCCGAGGGATACCGATCCCATCTTACCCTGCGCGATACCGAGAACGCCATTAAAAAGGTCAAGGATTTTTTTGAGAGAGATCTTGCCATTCAGCTCAATCTCACGCGCGTTTCCGCGCCCCTGTTCGTCGAGTCGACAAGCGGCCTCAACGATAACCTCAGCGGTGTCGAGCGCCCCGTTTCCTTCGATCTTCATTCGGGCGAGCGCTTTGAGATCGTGCATTCGCTTGCAAAATGGAAGCGAATGGCGCTAAGAACCTATGGGTTTTCGGCAGGCGAGGGACTTTATACCGATATGAACGCCATCCGCCGCGATGAGGATACCGACAATATCCATTCGATCTTCGTCGATCAGTGGGATTGGGAGAAGGTCATTTCGCGCGAGGATAGAACCCTTGATACCCTGTATCGGACTGTCAAACTCATCTACGCCTCGCTTCGCCATACCGAGATCTACATCGCCGACGATTATAAATTCATCGATCGGCTCCTTCCCGAGCGCATCACCTTCCTCTCCTCCCAGGAGCTTGAGGATCGCTATCCCGACAAGACCCCGAAGGAGCGCGAGTATCTTGCCGCGCGTGAGTATGGCGCGATCTGCATCGTTGGCATCGGCGGGAAGCTGAGATCGGGGAAGGTTCATGACGGGCGCGCCCCCGACTATGACGACTGGACGATGAATGCCGACATCATCGTCTATTATCCCGTTCTTGACATCGCCCTTGAGCTTTCGTCAATGGGCGTGCGCGTTGACGAGACGGCGCTATTAAATCAGCTCTCGCTTGCGGGATGCCCCGAGCGTGCCGAGCTTCCGTTCCACCGTGCGTTGCTCCGAGGCGAGCTTCCTTACACCATTGGAGGCGGCATCGGTCAATCGAGAATGTGCATGTTCTTTCTCCGCAAGGCACATATCGGAGAGGTGCAGTCCTCCTTTTGGGACTCCGAGACCCACGCGCTTTGCGAGAGCAAGGGTGTCGAACTACTTTGATTTAAAACAAAAAGACCGTCGCAAATGCGAAATTGCATTTGCGACGGTCTTTTTTACGTGGTTTTTACTTAGACCGAATGGACTCCGAGCTCTGCGTCTCCGTCAAGCTGATACTTCATCTGCTTGCGGTGCTCGAAGAACTTGACAGCGACCTGCTCAAAGAGCGCGTAGGAGAGAACGTCCTCCTCCTGCTCCATATAGGGTGCGGCCTCCTCCTTCAGGCGCTCGAGCTCATCGGGAATGAGGTCTGCGGGGCGGCAGTCGATCGGCTCGGCGTCGCCGATGATCTTACGGCGGAACTCGGGATCGATCTTGCCGGGGCAGGTTCCGTACTCGCCGCGGATCATTCCGCGGAACTCCTTGGTGACGCGGCTGTAGCGGCCGTCCTCGCCAAAGAGCACGTTGTTAACCGCCTGGGTGCCGACGATCTGCGAGGTCGGGGTAACGAGCGGGGGATATCCCGCATCCTCGCGCACGCGCGGAACCTCTGCAAGTACCTCGGCAAGACGGTCGGACTTGCCTGCCATCTTGAGCTGAGAAACGAGGTTCGAGAGCATACCGCCCGGAACCTGGTAGCGGAGGGCGTTGACGTCAACCTTCAGAACCTTCGGGTCGATCAGACCGCTTCCGAGATATCTCTCGCGGATCTCGGTGAAGTGACGGCTGACCTCGTCAAGCTTGGCAAGATCAAGGCCCGTGTCGTACTTGGTTCCCGCAAGAGCGGCAACCAGCGGCTCTGTCGGGGGCTGGGAGGTACCCATCGCAAGCGGCGAGATCGCCGTATCGACGATGTCAACGCCTGCCTCGATCGCCTTGAGCACCGTCATCGAGGCGATGCCCGCCGTGTAGTGGGTGTGAAGCTGGATCGGGATCTTGACGGCTTCCTTCAGGGTACGGACGAGCGTCTCTGCCTCGTAGGGCTGAAGCAGACCCGCCATATCCTTGATGCAGATCGAGTTGGCACCCATCTCCTCAAGCTGCTTTGCATAGGCGGCAAACGCCTCGTTCGTGTGCAGGGGAGAGGTGGTGTAGGAGATCGCCGCCTGAACGTGACCGCCCTCCTTGATGGTTGCCTTAATGGCAGTCTCAAGGTTGCGCGCATCGTTGAGCGCGTCGAAGATACGGATGATATCGATGCCGTTGGCGATCGACTTCTGAACGAAGTACTCGACGACGTCGTCGGCGTAGTGACGGTATCCGAGGATGTTCTGACCGCGGAAGAGCATCTGAAGCTTGGTGTTCTTCACGTGGTCGCGGATGGTGCGAAGCCTCTGCCAGGGATCCTCCTTCAGAAAGCGCAGGCAGGAATCAAAGGTGGCGCCGCCCCATGCCTCAAGCGAGTGGTAGCCGATCTGATCGAGCGTCTCGAGGATCGGGATCATTTCTTCGGTCGTCATTCTGGTGGCGGCAAGCGACTGATGCGCGTCACGCAGAACGGTTTCGGTAATCAGAACTTTCGACATTGTTATGACCTTTCCTTTCAAGTCAAAATAGGGGGAATCAGAACCACATCAGGAAAACGCCTGCGGCGACCGCCGAGCCGATAACGCCGGCAACGTTCGGTCCCATCGCGTGCATGAGCAGGAAGTTAGAGGGGTTCTCCTTCCTTCCGACGTCCTGTGCAACGCGCGCCGCCATCGGAACGGCGGAAACGCCTGCCGCGCCGATCAGAGGATTGATCTGCCCCTTGGTCAAAAAGCACATCAGCTTGGCAAGGAGCAGACCGCCGCAGGTCGAGAGAACGAAGGCGGTAAGCCCGAGGAAGATGATCTTCAGGGTCTCGGGGGCAAGGAAGTTCGCCGCGCTTGCGGTCGCGCCGACCGAAACGCCGAGGAAGATGGTAACGATGTTGATCAGCTCGTTCTGCGCCGTCTTTGAGAGACGGTCGGTCACGCCCGAAACGTTAAAGAGGTTTCCGAGCATGAGGAAGCCGACGAGCGGTGCGGCATCCGGAACGATCAGAACGACGAGCAGGGTAACGATGATCGGGAAGGCAACCTTCTCAAAGACCGTGACCTTGCGAAGGCTCTTCATGACGATCGAGCGCTCACGCTTGGTGGTGAGCAGGCGCATAAACGGCGGCTGGATCAGAGGGATCAGGGCCATGTAGCTGTATGCGGCGATCGCGATCGCGCCGAGAAGCTCGGGGGCAAGGGTCTTGGTAACGAGGATCGCGGTAGGACCGTCGGCACCGCCGATGATACCGATCGCGGCAGACGCCATCGGCGAAAAGCCGAGGAAGAGCGCGCCAAAGAAGGCGGCGAAAACGCCGAACTGCGCCGCCGCACCGAGCACCAGGCTCTTGGGGTTGGCGATCAGGGGCGAGAAGTCGGTCATGGCACCCACGCCAAGGAAGATCAGCGAGGGGTAGATGCCGAGCTTAACGCCGAGGTAAAGGATATCGACGAGCCCACCGTTGTTGAACACCTCTTTGACGACGGTGCTCATCTTGACGTGAAGCTCAAAATTCTCAAACGAAACGCTCTTTGCCATTTCAAGCGCCTTAAAGTGTGCGGTAATATCGCTCTTTACCGCATCGGTCGCACCGTCGAGCATGAACTTGACGGTCTCGCCGTCGATCACGACGGCGGCATCCCCCGCGACGTCCTTTACGTACCCGATAAGGTCTGCGAGATCGGCACTGAAGAGTCCCGACTCCACGCCGACGTAATACTCGTCAAGGAAGATGTCAAGATGCATCAGGTTTGCCCCCGGCAGGTTGGCAAGGAGCATACCGAATGCGATCGGAAGAAGAAGAAGCGGCTCGAATTTCTTAACGATAGCAAGATAGGCAAGGGCAAAGACAATGGCGTACATGATGAGGGTCTTGTAGCCGCCGTTTTCGGCAAACATCTTTGCAAAGCCGGTCGAGCCGAGAAAATCCTTGATAAATTCCATAGCACGTACCGACCTTTCTTATGTTCTAAGAGAGATCAGTTGAGCGAAACGAGAAGATCGCCTGCCTGCACCGAGGCACCCTTTGCAACGTCAAGGGATGCAACGACGCCGTCGCGGGGAGCAGGGATATCGTTCTCCATCTTCATTGCCTCGAGAACGACGAGAACGTCGCCCTTCTTAACGCTCTGACCGACCGAGACCTTAACGCCAAGGATGGTGCCGGGCCTCGGGGAGGTAACCTTCTCAGCACCGGCGGCACCGGCGGGAGCGGGAGCAGCGGCAGGAGCGGGGGCAGCGGCAGGAGCAGGAGCGGCTGCGGGAGCGGGAGCCGCGGTGACGATCGGAGCGACGTTGGCGATCGGAGCCGATGCAACGGCGCCGGTCTCCTCAACGGTAACGTCGTAGGTGGTTCCGTTTACGGTGATACGGTAAGATTTCATTTGTATATACCTAAACCTTTCAAATCAATTTCATTTATTCCGCTTAAACGCGGCGGAAGGAAACGACACGGAACGAACCTGTCGGCGCGTTCTCGGATGCGGCGATCGCCGCGGTAATGACTGCGATAAGCTCGGTGTCGGTGGCAGGTGCCGGATTAGGAGCGACGGGGGTGGGCGCGGACGTAACCGCCTTCGGCTTCTCGGGCTTAGGCTTGCTCTCGCCGCTTTCCTTTGCCTTCATGCGCTCGGGGAGCGTTGCAAAGAGGTAATGGAAGATCTCAAGCGAGAACCAGAGCAGAAGCAGAACGGAAAAGACAACGCCAAGACCCATTGCCAGCATCTGGCCGCCGAGCGCGAGCTTTTCGGTAGCCGACTCAAGGGGTTTGGTGTAGTCGACGTTTGCCGACAAAAGTGCAAAATACGACATCGCGGCCTCCTTACAGAGGACGAACGGCGCGGTGCGAGGGAGCGACCGTTCCCTTAGCCGAGAGCATCAGAGCGGCAGATGCGATCCTTGCGCGAAGCTCGGAGACCGAGATGATATCGTCGATCTCGCCGGTCTCTGCGGCGGCAACCGGGGATGCAAGCGAGGCGCGCCACTCGGCGGCAAGCTCCTCGCGGCTCTTCTCACCCGAGATGTGCTTCTCCCACGCGAAGGCAACGCTTGCCTCGGCGGAAAGCGCGCCGATCTCGGCGTTCTCGGTAGCGTAAACGACGTCTGCGCCGAGTGCGCGAGAGCCGAGAAGGATGAAGGATGCGCCGATCGCAGAGCCGATCACGACCGTGATCTTCGGAACGCTTGCGCCGGCATAAGCGAATGCAAGCTTTGCAAGCTCGGCGGAGAATGCCGTCTCGCTCTCGCCCGATGCGTCGATGCCCTTCGAATCCACGAGCGTGACGATCGGAAGCGACCATGCGTCGCAAAGATCCACGAAGCGTGCGGCAACGCGCGCGCTGTCGGCATCAAGCTTGCCCTCTCTCTCGCCTGCATTCGAGGCAACGACGCCGCACTTGACTCCGCCGATCACGGCGTAAGCGCAAAGGATCGAGTCGGTTCTCGAGGCGGCAAGGAAGCTTCCGTTATCGGCGATCGCACCGACGGCAGAGTCGGCAGAGCCCCCGAAGGTGACGTTACCGAGACGGCGGTTGAGATCGTCGGTCGGCTCGCAAACCGAGATGCCGAGCCCTGCCGACGAGGGAAGGAACGAAAGGAGCGCACGAAGATATCCAAGGCAGCTTGCCTTGTCGCCCTCGTAGGTGAGAAGCGCCTTCTGCGCGTTCTCCTTGCCCGTGAGTGCGGGTGCGGTCACGTAAAGCTCAGCGCCCTCTGAAAGCACGACGGCGTCGCACATTGCCGAAAGGGTCGCAAGAGTACCGGTCGCCTTGCCGAGCACGAATGCGATCTGAGGAACGACGCCCGATGCCGATGCGGCGGCGCGGAGAATGCGCGCGTATGCCGCGAGTGCCGAGACCCCCTCAAAGACGTCGGCGCCGGCGCTGTCCAAAATAGCAACGACGGGGGCTCCGTTTTTGGTCGCGATCTCGTAAAGCGAAACGATCTTTGCCGCCGTCTTCTCGTCCACCGCGCCCTTGTTGCGGGTGAAATCGAAGGCGTAGGTAAAGACGAGCTTTCCGTCTACCGCGCCGTAGCCCGTGATGACGCTCTCAAGAGCAGATGTCTTGTCGTCCGCAAGATACTCCGCAAAGCCGCGCTTGACGTAAGCGCCGGTCTCGACGAAGGTATCCGCATCGTAGAGCGCCGCGATTGCTTCCCGAGCCGAGGACGAGCCGCTTGCGGCGAGTGCCGCGCGAAGCTCCTCTGCGCTGGGAAGGCTCTTCGGATGGGTGCTTGTGTATTTGTCCAACTCGAATTCCCGAATTGCAGATGCAATTCTCTCCTTCCAATATTTTTTACCGTTTGAAGTGGGGAAAGCGACCTATGAAAAGTCCAACTTTCACCAAATATAATATATCACCAAATGGCAAGATTGTCAAGGACTAAATTGCCTTATTTCGACTTTTCCGGAGACGGACGGGCGGCATATCGCCGCAGGCGCACGCATAGGATGAAAACAAAAAACGATGGGACGGCAGATATGAAAGAAACGAAAAAGCCGCTTCGGGGGCTCGACGGCGACGGGGTGCTCTCATCGCGCCTTGCAAACGGCGATAACCGCCTGCCAAAGCCGCGTCGGATCTCCTTTTTCCGTCGGATCCTCGGCGAGCTTGGCGACCCGATCATCCGCGTTCTCCTCGTTGCGCTCGGCGTGCGCGTGCTTCTTTCCTTCGGCTCTGTCGATTGGCTTGAGATCGGGGGGATCCTGCTTGCGGTCGCGGTCTCCTCGGGGGTCAGCGCCGTATCGGAATGCGGAAGCGAGAGGGCGTTCGAGCGCCTTCAGGCGAGTATGGCGGGGGCAAGAGCGCTCGTGATCCGCTCGGGCAGAGAGGAGTATATACCGAGCGAGGAGATTGTCGTCGGGGATCTTTGC
>JAFYMH010000012.1 GCA_017556685.1 Clostridia bacterium
CCCTCGGTGAACTTACGAGAACCGATAAGAATCTTGATATTGCTATCCTTTTTATTGATGCTGCGGAATAGCGATTCCTTTGAAAACTCCTCGTCTCGTGCTACAATTCCATTATCATCACACTGCTTTATGAGTTTTGCGGTGTCACCGATATTGATTACACCGAAGTATTCGCCATCACCGATACGCATTGCAATCTCGCCCTGTACCTGTTTAATTGCCTCTACACGCAAGCGAGGCTCATCAGAAGTTGAGTCGCTATTGAAGACATATCTCAAGACATCCTGATAGATAACCTCAGGCGCAGGCTTATTGCCTCCGTAAATATCCCACAAGGCATCCAAACCACTTTGGAAAACATCTGTACCCTTATCAGTTACCAATCCTGTGCGCTCGTTGATTACATCATCAATACGCTTGATTGTCTTAGCCTTATGACGGACAAAGTTATCAATGAATTGCAATACCTCCTGCACATCCGATAACTCCGATGCCGATGTTGTGGCAGTTACCTTGTTACCGACAAATACGAGCAACGGTTTCTCGATGTTGAACGGCTGCAGCGCCTTACCATACTCCTCAAAGTAGCGTATCTGCTGATAGAACGACAATAGACATCCTGTAAGGTATGTCACACGGCTGTCATCTTCTACTGTTGCCTGAAGATTGTAAATGCGATAGTCTTTGCCGTAGCCATCGTTGTAGAAATACTTGTACGAGTAGTCCATAATGATAGACTTGCCGTACTCCTCCATTAATTCACGGTCTCCTGCGGCTGTGGCGTTGGCATTTAGTGACTGCTTGAAAGTCGCCGAAACATCGGGGGCGCCCCGATATTTTTCGGGCAGGTACCCGTAAGTATACCGAGGATGAGCTTTCGGTGATCTTCGAGAATCCCGAAACGCCGGTATACCTTGCTGTGGACAGAGAGAATGCGGTCCTCGGTTACGCCTTTTGCATTCTCCGCGAGACGAGGGGAAACGCGCTGCTTTGCGATCGAAAGGAGCTTTATATCGACGATCTTTGCGTCGACGAGGCATGCCGCGGCAGGCATATCGGAACGGCACTCTACCGCCACGTGAGGGAGGAGGCGGCTCGGCTTGGGTGCAACGCCGTTACGCTGAACGTCTGGTGCCTCAACGATTCCGCCATGGCATTCTACCGTTCGCTCGGCATGGCTCCGCTCAAGGTCGTCATGGAGGATCCGATATCATAAGCCGATGCAATCCGATAGACAAGGCAGGCGCCAATGCAGTTTCTGCATTGGCGCCTGCCTTGTATGCGTCAAAGCCAAATCAGCCCTTCAGCTCGCGCACCATCCTCTCGATTCCGGCAAGTGCTGTTTCAATATGGGAAATCGAGTAGGCATAGGAGATGCGGGCAAATCCCTCGCCGCCCTCACCGAAGGCGGTGCCCGGGACGATCGCCACGCGATAGTCGAAAAGAAGCTTTTCGCAGAATTGCTCGCTCGTCATGCCGAAGCCCGAGATGTTCGGCCAAACGTAGAACGCCCCCTTCGGCTCAAAGCAGGGGATCCCCATTTGCCGTAGGCGCTTGACGAGGTATCTGCGGCGTCGGTCGTACTCCTCGTTCATGCGGGCTATATCGCCGTCACCGTTTGTGAGCGCTTCGATCGCGGCGAGCTGAGAGGTCGTTGACGCACACATCACGGCGTATTGATGCAATTTCAGCATCTGCTCAAGGATGGGGGCGGGCGCACTTGCAAAGCCAAGACGCCAACCGGTCATGGCGTACGCCTTGGAGAAGCCTCCGACGACCACAGTTCGCTCCCACATCCCGTCGATCGATGCGATCGAGACGTGCCGATCTGCACCGTAGGTCAGCTCGGCGTAGATCTCATCCGAAAGAACGGCAATGTTCGTCTCGCGAAGAACGTCGGCGAGCGCCTCAAGATCGTTGCGGTCAAGGATCGCGCCGGTCGGATTGTTCGGATAGGAAAGGATGAGCAGCTTCGTTTTTGGCGTGATGGCGTCGCGAAGCTCCTTTGGAGTCAGACGAAACTCGTTTTCCTCGCGGGTCACGACCGTGATCGGGACACCGCCTGCCATACGGATCATCGGCTCGTAGCAAACGAAGGCGGGAAGCGGCAAAATCACCTCGTCGCCTGTCGAGACGAGTGAGCGGATGGCAAGATCGATCGCCTCGGAGCCGCCGACCGTTACCAGGATCTCAGACCTCGGATCGTACTTTAAGGAAAAGCGGCGCTCCATGTATTTGGCAAGCTCCAGGCGAAGCTCGAGCGTTCCGGAGTTCGAGGTATAGTAGGTCTTTCCTGCTTCAAGGCTTTCGATCCCTGCGGCACGGATATGCCAGGGGGTGATAAAATCGGGTTGACCGACGGTGAGCGAAACGACGTCCTTCATTTCCTCAAGCATGTCGAAGAACTTTCTGATGCCCGAGGGGCGGATATCGCAAAGCGTTGGGTTCAGAGCCGAGGTGTAGTCGAATTTCACAGACAGTTTCCTCTCTCGTCAACGACGGCAGGCCCGTAGATCACGCCCTTGTCCTTGTACTTGCGGAGCACAAAGTGGGTGGCGGTCGAAACGACGTCCTCAAGCGTTGCCAGCTTGCGCGCCACGAAATAGGCGATCTCCTTCATCGTGCGTCCCTCGAGGATGACCGCGAGGTCATAGCCTCCCGACATCAGATAAAGCGACTGCACCTCGGGGTAGTTGTAGATCCGCTCGGCAACGCGGTCGAAGCCTCGGTCGCGCTGGGGGGTGATCTTCAGCTCAATCAGCGCGTTGACATACTCGCGTTCAGTTTTATCCCAATCGATGATCGTCTGATACCCGAGAATGATACCCTTCTTTTCGTTCTCCTCAATAAACAGGCGGATATCTCCGACCTCCTTGTCGCACATGAGCGCCATCTGCTCGGGGGTGAGTCGGCTGTCCGATTCGAGAAGCTCGAGAATGTTTTTCATATCAATATTCCTTTCCGGCCTTCAGGCGGCCTGTGATCTCTTCAAGCGAAAGCCCGTATTTGTTGGCAATATCGCGCGCGTAGCTCTTTCCGTCGGGGGTCGTACGATGGATGCGGAAGGAGCGACGTCCCTCCTCGATCCCCGCAACCAGCGTGTCGATCGCAACGCCTCCCTCCTTGGCGGCGCGGCGGTTGACCTCGGGAAGCGCGGCGGCAAGCTCGTGCAGATGCGTTGAGAAGATGCCGCGACAGCGCGCGATCGCAAAGCCGCAAAGGATTTCCTCTCCGATATAAGACGCTTCGTAGGAGCCGGTCGAGGAGAGCGACTCGTCAAGCAGGATCATCGAATGCTCGTCGATCTGATCGAAAATATCGCGCAGACGCGCGCACTCCTCGCCAAGCCGTCCCTTGTCAATGGTGTCATCGGCGCCCTCGGGGAAGTGGGTGAAGATCGCGTTGACGGGGCTGATCGTGCACGCGGCGGCAGGGGCGCGAAGCCCAAGCTGTACCATCGCCTGCGCGAGTCCAACGGCGCAGGTGATAACCGATTTTCCACCTCTGTTCGGACCGGTCAGAACGTAAAGGCGTGCGTTATCGTCAAAGGTGAAATCGTTGGTGATAATCTCGTCCTTGATGCGAAGTGCCACGTCGGGGTTGTAAAGCGCCTTGGCGTCAAGCGCCTTTTCCTCGATCGGACGGAGAATAGGAGTCGCAAGCGCACAGCCCCGTTCGGTCAGGCGCAGCTCAAGCGCCGTTGCCTTCGTGATAAACTCGATCTCGGGAAGCAGGCGCAGAAGAAAATCGGTATTCTCAAGCACGTACTCGCCAACGATCGAGCGCCAGGAGCGAACCGAGGAGCGAAAGACCTCCTCGATCGCCGAATTGAAGGCGGAGAGAAGGGCGTCGCGGCGATTTTCCGATTGTCCCTTCCCAAAGGGGGAGAGGGCGGCGATGCAGGTCATGGCGTCGTTTCGGAAGCTCATACGCAGGATCTTGTCAAGCACCTTGCCTGACTTGAAGGGCTCGGAATTGACCGAAACCACCCCTGCCTCCACGGGGCGCATTGCAGAGTCGAGATTGACCCCGACCGTGATGCTCCTGACCTCGCGCATCCTTGCCGAGAGCTGGCGCAGACGGTCGTTAAGCTCGCGATAATAATCGCTCTCGACAAGCTCGGTCAAAAAACGCCAAAGCTCGGTAAAGGCTTTGCTCTTAAGCTCTGCGCGTACGTCCGAAAGCCCCTTGAACAGTACGTCGATCACGCCGACGTAAAGCTCGATCTCGGTGATGCTGTAAAGATAAGACTCTCCCGAGGAAGCGCCAAGCTCACTGTCGAGCTGTCTGAGCTCGGTGACGTCGCGAAGGATCGGAAGCGCCTCTGCAAGCGTTTCGCCAAGCCTCGGCAGAGCGATCATGTCGGCGATCGCCGCCTCGCGGTAGCGGATGACCTCCTCGTCTGCCGTAAAATACTCGGACAGCGCCGAGCCATGCAGATCAAGAAGGAGAGAGAGACCGATCTCGTCGCAAACGGCGTCGCTTACCGTCGCACGCCCCGCTTGCGTTGCATGGGCGGCTCGCTTTTCCTCGCTTGGAAAGAGAAGGCTGAGAAAGGGATTGCTCATATACACACTCCGTTTCGGCAAAAGCCGAGAGTTATGAAGAATTCAAATTTATTATAGCATAGCATCCCGATCCTTTGCAAGCATTTTCTGCCGAATTCTGAAGCACTACTTGCTTTTTCGGGGACCGGTGTGGTAAAATAAAGAAAAAACGTCGGAGGATCCGATCAATGAGGATTGCATTTCAGAAGCTTAGAGAGGGGGGGCGCGTGCCCACCTACGGAAGTGATTCGGCGGCGGGGGCTGATCTCTATGCGGCGATCGACGAGAGTATTACCCTTGCCCCCGGGGAAACAAGACTGATCCCGCACGGCATCGCCATGGCGATCCCCGAGGGGTACGCGGGCTTTATCTATGCGCGCTCGGGACTCGCGACCCGTCGCAATCTCGCGCCCGCCAACAAGGTCGGGGTCGTTGACGCCGATTATCGGGGCGAGCTGATGACGCCTCTCCATAATCACGGAAGCACGCCTGCCGTCATCGAGCCGGGCGAGCGGGTTGCACAGCTCGTCGTCGCACCGGTGATGCACGCCGAGTTTACCGAAGCCGACTCGCTCGATGAAACCGAGCGGGGCGCGGGTGGCTTTGGCTCGACCGGAACGCGGTAAGCTCAGCCCTTGCGGCGCAGCCCCTTCGGATAATGGTTCTTTGCTGTGCCCGAGCTGACCTTTACGCCGCCGAGCGGATAGCCGAGCACCGAAATGCAAGCCCATCCGTCAGGGAGCTCAGAGGAGACGGTGTCGCCGTGCAGATACGCAGAAAGCCGCGCGTCGTCAGGCGAGAGCTCAAGGCGACGCCGAAAATCCGAGCCGTACGCCGAGAAGAAGGCGTGGTGAGGAACGATGCGCCCCTTGACGATGCTCCCGACCGTTACCCCTGCCGAGTAGATCAGGCGCTCGGGGAGCGGAAGGACCGCGGGGGCAAGCACCGCACTGCCCTTAAAGAGGATCGGCGTTGGGTGCTTCGCCTCGGGGGTCAGGACCTCGTCAAGAAAATCCGAAACCAATTTCAGCTCGCTCGGCGAAAGCCCGAGCGGGCTTTTTTCCTTCTCACGTCCCCTTTTTAGAGGTGTGGCAAGCTCGCTTTCGCCCTCGGAGCGGCGAAGCAGGGCGCAGAATTGCCCCTCGCCACGCGAGACGTGGGGATAAAAGCGCCGCATGCCGTCGCTTTCGCCAACCGTAGCGGCAAGGACGGCATCCGGTAGCGCCTCAAGCGAAAAATCGGGGTGGGTTTCGAGGAAGTGCTTGACGGTATCCTCGTTTTCCTCGCGCGAGAAGGTACAGGTTGAATAGACGAGAAGTCCCCCGGAGCGAAGCGCAGGGGCAATATCGTCAAGGATGCTCCGTTGCCGCTCCGCACAGACGAGGGGAAGCTCGGGGCTCCACTCAAGGATCGCCTCGGGCATTTTCCGAAACATCCCCTCGCCCGAGCAGGGCGCGTCAACGACGACGACGTCGAAAAACGAGGGGAGCGCCTCCCCGAGGGTCTTTGCGTCGGTATTCGTAACGATCGTATTTCTGAGCCCCATGCGCTCGATATTCCCGGCAAGCGTTGCGCATCGCGTAGGATGGATCTCATTTGAAACGAGAAGACCTCTCTCTCCTATGCGGTTTGCGATCTGCGTCGACTTCCCGCCGGGGGAGGCGCAGAGATCAAGGACCCGCATACCGGGTGTGATCCTCGCCGAGGCGATCGGCATCATCGCCGACGGCTCCTGCATATAGAAGGCGCCCGCATGATGCAGGGGGTGGTTTCCAAGCTTCTCGTCGCTTTCAATGTAAAAGCCGTCCTCTGCATAGGGGATCGGGGTGAGGATATTCGTGAGGATCTCTCGGATATCAACCCCTCGCTTTGCTTCGTTTCGGTGCAGGGCGCGCGTCGGCGTCCCCTCGAAGGCTTCAAGATAGAGCGAAAGCTCTCTCTCGGAAAGCTCGGTTTTCATTCGGCTGAGATAAGCGTCGCTGAGCATATCGTCCTCGTTTCGGCAGTCTGTGCTGCGCTGGATTTCTCTTTTTCTCTATTATAGCGGATTTTGCTGAAAATTGCAAGTCCGCCTTGACAGGCCGCGCCGAGGGGTGCTATAATATTCGTAAGGTTTTGCTTATGCGTATTACGTTGACGGGGGTGAGAGAATGCTGAAAATTTCGGTGGCGGGGATCGTGTTCGAAATTGAGCACACCTATCCTCATATCGCCGCTCAATGCGCCTCTTACCTCTGCGACGGCGAGCCGAGCCATACCGTGAGGGTCACGCCCGAGATGATCCTGCGCGAAAAGCAAGCCGCGACCGGGGAGGTCAGCGACGGGTACTGCGAGAGCCTTGCGGCATACCGCGAGATCTCAAGATACCTTGCTCGGCACGACGCTCTCCTTCTGCATTCCGCCGTCATTGAGGTAAACGGGCGCGCGATCGCCTTTTCGGCGAGAAGCGGCACGGGAAAATCCACGCATATCCGCCTTTGGAAGCGCGTGCTTGGCGACTGCGTTCGCATCGTCAACGGAGATAAGCCGATCATCCGATTCCGAAATGACGGCACCCCGATCGCCTACGGAACGCCGTGGGCAGGCAAGGAGGGGTGGCAGAGGAACGTCGGCGTTCCGCTTCAAAGCATCGTCATTTTGCGCCGCGGCGAGACCGATCGCATCCTCCCCCTTTCAAAGGAGGAGGCGGCGCTCGAGCTGCTTGGTCAGATTCTGATCGGCGAGACCGAGGGGGAGGCGGCGGCCACAATGGAGATGCTTGACCGACTCATCGCGTCGGTGGATCTAAGGGTGCTGTACTGTACCCCGACTGAGGAGGCAGCACGCGTTGCCTGTCGCGCATTGCTTGAGAATAAGGAGTGAAACGATGAAGCTGAAATACGGTTTTGTGGTACGCGAGGTCGGCGGAAGATCGGTTGCCGTTGCGATCGGCGCAAGAGGTGCCGACACCCCGAGCATGATCACGCTCAACGATTCGGGAAAGGTTATCTGGCAGGCGCTCGGTCGGGAAACGAGTGTTGACGAGATCGTCGACCGCCTCATGGCGGAGTTCGACGTTTCCCGTGAGGTCGCCGAGATCGACGTGATCAAGTTCCTCGATACGCTCCGAAGCGGAGGGCTTCTCATTGAGTGATCTTGAGAGAAAGCGCGAGATCATCGACTCGCTCGGCGCGTATATCAGCGCTCCGAGCGGAAAAAGCATGCGCCCGATGCTCAGAGGCGAGCGCGATACCGTCCGAATCGAGAAATACGAGGGAAGACTCAGACGCTACGACGTTGCGCTTTACGAGTGCGGGGGAAAGCACGTGCTTCACCGCGTCGTTCGCGTGCGCAAGGATAGCTACGTTTTTCGCGGAGACAACTGCGACTATACCGAGCACGGGATCACCGACGAGATGATCATCGGACTGCTCGTCGGCTTCTGGCGCGACGAGCGGTATATCTCCTCTGACGCGCGTCTATACCGTCTCTATGCCCGCGTGCATACAGCGCTCTATCCTCTGCGCTTTCTTCGGATGCGTGCGCTCCGCTTTTTGAGAAGATCGCTCTCGCGCATCCCCTTCCTTCGCGCCCTTTGGCGAAGGCTTTTACGCCGATGAGCGGCATTTGACGAAAAGGACGAAAAAACTTGTTAAAACCTCTTGACAAAGCGAGAGACGCGTGTTATAATACATGAGCATCTGTAAGGATGCGTTATGGCGGAATAGCTCAGTTGGCTAGAGCATTCGGTTCATACCCGACAGGTCGTTGGTTCAAGTCCGACTTCCGCTACCAGGCCCGTTGGTCAAGAGGTTAAGACACCGCCCTTTCACGGCAGTAACAGGAGTTCGATTCTCCTACGGGTCACCACCATCTGCCGAAAGCGACGATCGTCTCTTGACGGCAAACAAAAAGAAAGACACCGCAATGCGGTGTCTTTCTTTTTTCGTCTTATCCGAAGAAGCGGTGATTTTTGATCGTAAAGAGATACGGTCGGTTCTCCTCAACCCAGGAGCTTGTCGATCCGTAGGGCGCGTAGAAGTAGAGGATCTCCGAGCTCAGACTGTAGCCCTCAAGACAGATTTTTGCTGCGATGATCGCGCTCTCACTCGGAGCCGAGTAGATCGTTCCGTTGGCGACCGGCGTGAACTGTACGCCGTATTTCTTGTCGAAGATCACGCCCCAGATCGTATTCGGGAACTCCTTTGCGCGAACGCGGTTCAAAATGACGTTGCCGACCGCGATCTGCCCAAGCGACGGCTCTCCTCGGCTCTCTGCCGAGATGATGCGCGAGAGCCAATAAACGGCGTCCTCGGCGTAGAACCGATCGCCCGAGATCGGCGGCGTGAGGCTTCCCGTCAGCGTGACGGTCAGGCTCGAGGTGTCAAACACCGTTTTGATCCCGAGCGCCTTCGAGGCGTTTTGCATCGGTACGTAGAGTACGCCATCCTTCATTACGACGGTCGGGACCTGCATATGGAAGTAACGGCCGTTCGCAACGATGTAGTACTCTCCGTCGCGCGCTGAGATCGAAAGACCCTGCGCCGAGAATCGGTAGGTGGCTCCAACCTTGCTCTCGCTTGTCTCAACGTAAGCGTCGAGAAGCTCGTAGAGAGGCAGGTAAGCGTATCCCTGTATGTAGAGCCCCTGCATCGCCAGCTTCGCGCGCCCGAGCTTGACGGTGATCCGCTTGTAATGCGTGGGGTCACGGTCGGTCACCTTCGGTAGCGTAAGCTCGGTGTACTGGCTGAGTGCCCTCGGTGTCGGGGGTGCGCTTTCCTTTGCAAGCACCGGTGTCGGTGCCGTAAGCAGCAGTGCGGCGAGAAGAGACGCCGCGACTCTTCGTGTCAGCTTCTTCAAATAGCCTGTAGCCTTCTCATTTTCATGAAAAAGCGATCCTTTCTCCCCAAAGCGATTTTTGCGTATCCCCTCCTTCGGGGGAGAGGGGCTTCTCGGGTAGCCCCCGGGAAGCGCATCTCTATTATACCGAAAATCGACGGAAAGTGCAAAGCACAATATCAGGTAAGAGAGGGAGGATCTTCCATACCCAAAAGCAAAAAAGAGAGTCAGGACTTACCTGACTCTCTTGGCTTTTGATCGTTTAGTTTTCCTCTCTGGGATCGTCGTTTTTCTGATCCGGATCGGAAACGATCTTCATCTCCTCTGCGCTTTCGGCGGTGCGGTTGACCTCGCTTGGATCGCGGAAGGTGGGGATCAGCTCCATCATCACGCGGCGGACAACGCCCGGCTCTGCATCGACCACCTCGCGCAGACGCGCCAACTTTTCCTCAACGGCAGAGCGGGAAAGGGGCTCGTCCCTTTCGATGAAGATGAGCTTGTTTTCGGTTCTGTCAAGCTCCTCGGTCTTGATCAGAAGCTCCTCGTAGAGCTTCTCTCCGGGGCGCAGACCGATCTCCTTGATGTCGATGTCGCGGTAGGGGATCAGACCCGAGAGACGGATGATGTTTTCGGCAAGATCGAGGATCTTGATCGGCTTGCCCATATCGAGCACGAACAGCTCTCCGCTCTTTGCCATTGCGCCTGCCTGCATGACAAGCTGAGACGCCTCGGGGATCGTCATGAAGTAGCGGATGATCCGCTTGTCGGTGATGGTAACGGGACCGCCGTTTTGGATCTGACGGCGGAACAGCGGGATGACCGAGCCGTTGGAGCCGAGGACGTTTCCAAAGCGCACGGCGGCAAACTCGGTATTGCTTCCCGCACGGCGGCACTGCACGACCATCTCGCACATACGCTTGGACGCGCCCATGACGTTGGTGGGGTTGACCGCCTTGTCGGTCGAAACGAGAATGAATTTCTTGACCCCGTACTTTTCTGCCATATCGGCGGTGTTGTAGGTGCCAAGAACGTTGTTTTTGATTGCCTCGCCCGCGCTGTCCTCCATCAGAGGCACGTGCTTATGCGCCGCCGCATGGAAAACGATATCGGGCAGATATTTTGCAAACAGACCGTCAAGCCTCGTACGATCGCGTACCGAGCCGATCTCGACCGAGAGATCGAGATTTGCGCCGTATTTCGAGCGAAGCTCCTGCTGAATATCGTACGCGTTGTTTTCGTAAATGTCGAAGATGATGAGCTTTTTGGGGTGCCTGCGTGCGATCTGACGGCAGAGCTCGCTTCCGATCGAGCCGCCGCCACCCGTCACGAGAACCGTCTTTCCGCGATAGAAGCGGCTCGTCAGATCGGACGCGACCTTGATCGGCTCACGGAAGAGCAGATCCTCAATGGCAAACTCGCGAAGCTGCCGCTTGCCGTTTTCGGTAAGCGACGGCTCGTCGTAGGCAAAATCGTACATCTTGACCTTCTTCCGCGTGCGGGAATAGAAGTCGAAGAGCTTTTTCTTTTCCTCGGGAGGCAGGGAAGGGATCGCCAAAACGATCTCGTCAACGCGCATCACGCGAAGACGGCGGATGATCGACGGCTCCTCCTTATATACCCGCAGACCGCAAACGAACTTTCCGATCTTGTCGGGCGCCGTATCCACAAAGCAGATCGGGCGGTAATGGGATTTCGCATTGTTGCGAAGCTCCTCGGCAAGCATCACGCCGACCATGCCCGCGCCAACGATGGCAACCGTCTTTCGCTCCTCGCTCTCGCAGAGATGCTCGCGGCGCGTGGACGAAAGATAGTACCACTGATAGGTCAGACGCGAGGAAAGGGTCATAAGAAGGACCCCCATCTCCACCGTCGTCGAGAGAATGAGCGGATACCCAAGGGCAAAGAAGATGGTCAAGACGTAGATCGGGAAGACCGCAAGATCGGGGATCAGAAGAGAGAAGTAGGCGTTGACGTTGGAATAGCGCCAAACGCTTCGGTAGGCACCTCCGATCTTGCGCGCCGTGAAGTGCAAAACGAAAAGCGCCCCAAGGCAAATAAAGAAGCGCCCGGCATCAAGGGCGGGATAATCTACCTCTGCAAAAAAATGGAGAAGAGATACGAATACAAGCGACGCGAGCATGATCAGAGAGTCGACTCCGATCAAAATCAAAATCCGCTTATTGCGCATATCGCATATTCCTTATCTGTTATTTTTGTACGGTTTGTGATTCCGCTACATATAATTATAGCACACCGATCTTCTTTTGTCAATGTTTGCCCTCGAAAAGCGTCGAAGTCTGTCGGCTATGTAACATTTGCCGATTTTTGCCGAACCTTTTTGTCATCTCTTGCATTTTTTCTTTTTTTATGGTAGAATATAAGCACAGAGTAGAGCTGTTCGCGTCGTAGTGCCGATGGGACGGGGAGTTGCCCGTCGGACGAAGCACCCCACGGGGTCGCGGTGAACGTCTCGCATCCCGCTGTTCGCTTTATGGAGATCCCTCTGATTGCTCTCCTTTAGGCAGAACGTGAGATTCTGTTGAAAAGGAGGCTTTTTATTTTGCGTAAAATACATTCACCTCTCGTATCTGCGTCGTTTTCGGCAATGATGGCGGCGCTCTCGATCGTGCTCTGCCGCTATCTCGGCTTCTCGCCCCCCGACAGTATGCTGCGCATCGAGATCGGCTTTCTTCCGATTGCCCTTGTCGGTGCTCTGCTCGGACCGCTCTGGGGCGCCGCCGCGTACGGGACGGCGGATCTCGTCGGCTCGCTTCTGACGACCGGAATGAACCCTCTGATCCTTGCCTGCAAGGTCCTGACGGGGGCGCTCTTCGGCTTCCTCCCGAGGCACCGAGGGCAAACGTCGACCGAGCGGATCGTCGCTCTTTTTCGCGTCGTTTTCGTGATGCTCACGGTTGGGGTAGTCATTGACGTGGTTCTTATGTCGGGGGTTTTTGTCCTGTACGGCTATGCACCCACCTATTTCTCGGCGATGCTGACCCGCCTTTTCAACGCCGCCGTCAACCTGCCGATCCGTATTCTGCTGTATCTTCTGACCCTTTACGCATCCGAGTCCGCGATCAAACGCCTTGAGAGGAGCCTTTAAGATGAAGAGTGGCTTTCATGCCTATGCCAACAGCTTCCAGACCGTTTCGCGCCTCGGGCTTGAGCGGATCTCCGAGCTGCTTTCTGAGCTTGGTAACCCTGAAAATAAGCTTCAATGCCTGCATATTGCGGGGACTAACGGGAAGGGCTCGGTTGCGGCGTATCTCTCGTCGATCCTGACCGAGGCGGGCTACCGTACGGGGCTTTACACGTCTCCGAATCTCGTTTCGGTCACCGAGCGCATCCGCATCTCGGGCGAGCCGATCCCCGAGAGGGAGCTTGCCCCCCTGCTTGACCGCGTCGGGGCGGCGTGCGACGCCGTGCATCGTCGGGGCGGCGAGCTTCCGACCCAATTTGAGATCTGGACGGCGGCGGCATTTCTCTATTTTGCCGAGCAGAAGGTCGATTACGTCGTGCTTGAAACCGGACTTGGCGGCGAGTTTGACGCCACCAACGTGATTAGGAGCAACGTCCTTTCCATTCTGACCAGGATCGACCTTGACCATACCGAGTATCTTGGGAGCACCCTTTCCGAGATCGCTCGCACCAAGAGCAAGATCATCAAGCGCGAGTCGCTGACCAAAACGGTCGTCTCGGCGCCGCAATGCGACGAGGTCGCAGAGGTGATCGCAAAAGAAGCCGCTGAGTGCGGTTCCCGCGTGATTTTCGCAGATCCACCCAAGCCCGACGCCTATGATGGGATCTGCGAGCGCTTTTCCTACGGCGGGCTTTCGCTCGCCCCCTCCCTTGGCGGTACGCATCAGATCGAAAACGCCGCCGTTGCCGTTGAGGCGGCTCGCGCCATCGGCATCGAGGGTGGCGCGATCGTCTCGGGCATCGCCTCGGCAAAGCACCCCGCGCGCCTTGAAATGCTCTCGGGTGATCCGATCATCCTTTACGACGGAGGGCATAACCCGAACGGCTTGACGGCGCTCTCGGCATCTCTTGACCGCTATTTTAGGGACGTCCGCTTTACCGTGATCTTCGCCGCCATGCGGGATAAGGAGATCGCCCCCTCGCTTGCTCTTCTGTCTAAGAGGGCAGAGCATTTCCTTTTCACGACGGTTTTGGACAACCCTCGCGCCATGACGCCCTCCGAGCTTTCGTCGCGCGCCCTTGAGAGTGGCGTTTGCGGTACTCCTGTTGCAACCCTTGCCGATGCGATCGAGAAGGCAAGCTCGCTCGGTTTCCCCATCTTGATCTGTGGCTCTCTTTATCTCTACGCCGATCTTCCCCCGAAGCTTCGGAGCATATAAAAAGCAAGAAACGGTCCTCGGCGTTTAGCCGAAGACCGTTTCTTGCTTTTTGAAGAAATTAAATTTTTGTAAGCTTGGCGTAGGTTGCCATCAGCTTTTTGGTGGTACCGTTATCGAAGGCGACCTCGTAAAGGACGTCGCCGCCCATTTCTCGCGAGGAGATAACGGTGCCTGCGCCGAAAATGCCGTGGCGCACGCGCGCGCCGCTTGCAAAGCGCACGACGCCAAAGGAAGCGGCGTCGCCCTTCTCCCTTCGTGCTCCTTGCGCGACCCTTGCCGAGGTATCGGCGCGGCGCGAGAGCTCGCCGCCGAAGGCGGGGGCGCTTGCTGTGCGGCTCTGCGCTCTTGGGGGCTGGAAGGGAGCGCTCTGCGTCCGCATTCCCGCAGGGGTAAAGCGATAGGAGGGGGCGTCCTTTTTGATCAGCTCCTCGGGGACCTCCTCGCGGATGAAGCGAGAGAGGGGGTTTGAAACGGTTCTGCCGTACATCGTGCGCTCCGAGGTGTGGGTCATATAAAGCCGCTCCTTGGCACGGGTGATCGCAACGTAGGCAAGCCGTCTTTCCTCGCTCATCTCGCTCGGCTCAAGCATGCTTTGCATTCCGGGGAAGACCCCGTCCTCAACGCCTGCAAGAAAAACGGTCGGGAACTCGAGTCCCTTCGCGCTGTGAATGGTCATCAGAACGACGGCGTCTGCGTCGTCGTCATACTTGTCGACGTCCGAAACGAGCGCGACCTCCTCAAGGAAGCCCGAGAGCGTGACCTCGTCCTCGGCGCGGCTCTCGTACTCAACGGCGGCGGAAACGAACTCGTTTACGCTGTCGATCCTGCCCTTTGAGACCTCGCCCTCCGCTTCGAGCATCGCCTTGTAGCCGGTCTTTTCAAAGACAAGACCAATGAGCGCGGACGGCGGACATTCGGCGCGCCGAAGCGACTCGATCAGAGAAACGAAGGAAAGGAGCTTCTCCGAGGCCTTTGCAAGCTCGGGATAGTCCTTTGCATCCCGAAGCACCGAGAACATCGATCTTCCCTCGGTGTGTGCGATCGCGGCAACGGCGTCGACCGTTGCCGCACCGATCTTGCGCTTCGGCTCGTTGATGATACGCTTAAGCCTCTGATCGTCGTCCTCCGAGAGAATGAGATAGAGATAAGCTACAACGTCTCTGATCTCCTTGCGGTCGTAGAAGCGCTGACCGCCGAGCACCCGGTAGGGGATGCCGCTTTTGGCAAAGCCGCCCTCAAGCGAGCGCGAAAGCTCGTTGATGCGGTACAGAACCGCGAAATCGCGGTATCTCTTTCCCTCGTGGATGACGCTGTGCATGATGGTATCGGTGATGTATCTCGCCTCGTCGTTCTGATGGTCGCAGCGGCGCAAAACGATCTGCTCGCCAACCCCCGCTTTGCACCAAAGGCGCTTATCGTGGCGGTCACAGTTGTGCGAGATGACGGCGTTTGCCGCGGCGAGGATCGTTTTCGTCGAGCGGTAGTTCTGCTCAAGCTTGATGACCCTGGCGTCGGGATACGTGCGGTCAAAGGAGAGAATGTTCTCGACCGTAGCGCCTCGGAAGCGGTAGATGCTCTGATCGTCATCTCCGACGACCATAATGTTGCGGTGCTTGGCGCCGAGCAGCTCTGTCAGACGGAACTGCGCGGGGTTGGTATCCTGATACTCGTCGACACAAACGTAACGGAATTTATTCTGGTAATACTCCTTCGGCTCCTCAAAGCGCTCAAGGATCTCAACCGTCTTCATGATGATATCGTCAAAATCCATGGCGTTATACGAGAGAAGGGCCTTCTGATAGGCGGTATAGATGCGGTGAATATCCTTGTCGCGGGGGCTGTTTGGATTCGGGCGGTACTCCTCGGGCGGGATCAGCTTGTCCTTGGCGGCGCTGATGGCGTTTGCGACCGTCTTGATCTGCAGGATCTTGTCTGAAATGTTCAGCTCCTTCATTACGTCGGAGATCAGGCGCTTTTTATCGTCGGTATCGTAGATCGTAAAGCCGCTGCGATATCCGACGAGCTCTCCGAAGCGACGGAGAATGCGAACGCAGATCGAATGGAAGGTTCCTGCCCAGATCTCCCCCGATACGCCCTCGTCGCCGAGCGCCGAGGAAAGGCGCTCCTTGATCTCCCGCGCCGCCTTGTTCGTAAAGGTGATGGCAAGCATTCCCCAAGGGGGGCAGGGCGAGGTGATGAATTCGGGAAGGATGTCGCTCTCGACCGTCTCGGTGGGGATCAGGCCTGCCTCCGTCTGCTCGGCAACCGTCTCAAGCGCCACAACGTCTGCCTCGTCAAGCTCGGGGACGTCCTCGGCGTGGTAGGCATTTCCGTACTTGATGAGAAAACAGATGCGGTTGACGAGCACGGTCGTTTTTCCACTGCCTGCGCCCGCAAGCACGAGCAGAGGCCCGCTCGCCTGGAAAACGGCCTCGCATTGCTCGGGGTTGAGCTTTTTCGACCAAACGGTCATAAACAAGCGGCGCTTTGCCGCAAGGTATCTCGACTTGAGCTCGGTCATAGGGGACCTCCCTTCCTGGTATCGGTATTTTGCGTAGCCTTGTAAAACGAGCGAGCCGCTTCGGTCTCAGACGGCTCGCTCGTCCTTTTCATTACGAATTTTTGAGTGCGTTGCGCTTTGCCGCCTGCGCCTTCTTGCGAAGAGGCGTGTTCAGAATGCACTTTCTTAGGCGTATGCTCTTCGGGGTGACCTCGATCAGCTCGTCGTCGTCGATGAACTCGATCGCCTCTTCAAGACTCATGCTGCGCGGCGTGGTGAGCGTCAGCGCCTCGTCGGCACCCTTGGAGCGAACGGCGGTCAGATGCTTCTGCTTGCAGACGTTGACCTCAATGTCCCCGAGCTTCGGGTTCTCACCGACGATCATGCCCTCGTAGACAGGAGTCTGCACGCCGATAAAGAGCGGACCGCGATCCTGCGCGTAAAAGAGTCCGTAGCTGGTTGCCTCGCCGTCCTCGCTTGCAACGAGCGAGCCGGTATAGCGCATCGTGACCTCTCCGCGATAGGGAGCGTAGCCCTCAAAGGTCGAGTTCATGATGCCCTCTCCGCGCGTTGCCGTCATGAACTCCGAGCGGTACCCGAAAAGGCAACGGGTAGGAATGATATAGGTCAGCTTCTGACGGGATCCGCGGATCTGCATATCCTGAAGCTCACCCTTGCGCGAGCCGAGCTTTTCCATAACGGTTCCCATGTATTCCTCGGGAACGTCGATCTGCACGCGCTCGATCGGCTCGCACTTGACGCCGTCGATCATCTTGTAAAGCACGCGGGGGTTCGAGCAGGCAAGCTCGTAGCCCTCGCGGCGCATCGTTTCGATCAGGATCGAAAGGTGCATCTCACCGCGCCCTGCCACGTTGAAGGCGTCGGTCGTTTCACCGTCGGTAACGCGAAGCGAAACGTCCTTGAGCAGCTCACGGTAGAGCCTGTCGCGCAGATGGCGGCTCGTGACGAATTTTCCCTCGCGCCCTGCAAAGGGGCTGTCGTTGACAAGGAAGGTCATCTCAAGGGTCGGCTCGCTGACCTTGACGAACTCAAGCGGCTCAACGGCAAGGGTCGAGGTAACGGTATCTCCGATCGTGATGCTCTCGGCGCCCGAGAAGCAAACGATGTCGCCAACCGTCGCCTCGGTCACGGGAAGACGTCCGAGACCGTCGAACTGATACATCGAAACGATCTTCGCGCGCTTCGGAGATTCGCCCGAATAGAAGTTCGAGATCATGACCTCCTGATTTTGGCGCATCACGCCGCGCTCGATCCGCCCGATGCCGATCCGTCCGACGAAGTTGTTGTAGTCGATCGAGGAAACGAGGCACTGAAGCTCGCCCGACTCGTCTCCCTCGGGTGCGGGAATATAATCGAGAATGGTATCGAACAGGGGACGGAGATCGACCCCCGCCTCGCTCGGCGAGCGGCTTGCAGTGCCGGCGCGGCCCGAGCAGTAAAGGATCGGGGAATCAAGCTGCTCGTCGTCTGCGTCAAGCTCGAGAAGCAGCTCAAGCACCTCGTCCTCGATCTCGTCAAGACGTGCGTCGGGACGGTCGATCTTGTTGACGACGACGATCACGCGGTGATGAAGGGCAAGGGCCCTCTCAAGCACGAATCGCGTCTGAGGCATCGGCCCCTCCGCCGCATCGACGAGCAGGATAACGCCGTTGACCATCTTCAGAATGCGCTCGACCTCGCCGCCGAAATCGGCGTGCCCGGGCGTATCGACGATGTTGATCTTGACGTCCTTGTAATGAACGGCGGTGTTCTTTGCGAGAATGGTGATCCCGCGTTCGCGCTCAAGGGCTCCCGAGTCCATCACGCGGTCGGTCGTTGCCTGATTTTCGCGGTAAACGCCGCCTTGGCGAAGCATCTCGTCGACAAGAGTTGTCTTTCCGTGGTCAACGTGTGCGATAATTGCAATATTTCTGAGATCGGTACGCTTCAAAGCAGTTTCTTCTCCTTTGCCCCGATGGGGCCTTTGATTTCCTGTCATTAACCAATTTATTATACCGCAAAAGACCCTTTAATGCAAGCATTGCATGGAAAAAAACCGAATATTTTTTCTATTCTTCTGCATCAAATTCGTTCGGCATCCATCTTATTGTTATATAACTTTTGTTATTTATCGAAGCCTTGCTTTTTTGAAGGAACTGATGTATAATCAATAAAAATACGGCAGACGATCGGAAAGGACTGGAAAGATGGAATTTGAATTTTGCACCCCAACGCGCGTCATCTTCGGGCGCGGATCTGAGGGGCGGGTCGGGGAGATCGTTTCCTCGTACGGCTATCGCCGCGTTCTGTTCGTCTACGGCGGCGGGAGCGTGAAAAAAAGCGGGCTCTACGACCGCGTTTGCGAGAGTCTTGCCTCTAATGGGATTTCCTTCTCGGAGCTTTCCGGGGTCAAACCGAACCCCGTGCTCTCGCTTGCAAAGCGCGGCATGGCTCTGGCGCGCGAGACCGGCGCCGAGCTGATCCTTGCCGTCGGAGGGGGAAGCGTGATCGATACGGCGAAGGAAATCGCCATCGGCGCCCTTGACGGCGGGGAGCATTGGGACTTTGCCCTCGGCAAGCGTACCCCCGAGCGTGCGCTGCCCGTCGGCGTCGTTTTAACGATCTCGGCGGCGGGAAGCGAGATGTCCTCGTCTGCGGTTCTGACAAACGAAGAGGACGGCTCAAAGCGCGGATACAATACCCCCCTGCACCGTCCGCTCTTTGCCATCTGTAACCCCGAGCTGACCTTTACGGTAGACAAATACCAGACCGCCTCGGGCATCGTTGACATCCTGATGCATACCCTCGAGCGCTATTTTGCTCCCGTACCCGATACCGAGATCACCGATGCGATCGCGCTTGCGCTCTGCCGCGAGGTGGTAAAAGCGGGTCGGATTGCTTACGAGAATCCCCAAAATTACGAGGCGCGCGCATCCCTTATGTGGGCGTCCTCCCTTTCGCATAACGATCTGACCGGTGCAGGACGCTTCTTTGCAGGCACCTGCCATCGACTTGAGCATGAGATGAGCGCCAAATACGACGTTGCGCACGGCGCGGGGCTTGCCGTTGTTTTCCCTGCCTTTGCGAAATACGTCTACCGCCTTGCCCCCGAGCGTTTTGCCCGCTTTGCGCGCGAGGTCTTTGCCGTGACCCTTGCCGACGACCTTGTCGCCGCCGAGCAGGGGATCGAGATCCTGTCAAGCTATTTCCGCTCGATCGGCATGCCCCTTACCTTCGGTGAGCTTGGCATCCCGGATCCCGATATTTTGGATATGGCGCGCCGCTGCAGCAGAGACAAAACGATCTCTCTGCCATCTTATATCAAGATCGGTTACGATGAGATGCTCGATATCTACCGCCTGATGCTTTGAGGTGATAACGTGACAGCTTATATTTTTGGAGCAGGGGAGTACACCGGAGGTGCCCCCAAGTTAAACGACGGGGATTTTGTCATCTGCGCCGACGCAGGATACCTGACGGCACAGAGGCTCGGACTTCGGGTCGATCTCGCCATCGGCGATTTTGATTCTCTCGGCTATGAGCCCGAGCTATGCGAGGAGGTCGTCACCCTTCCGGTCGAAAAGGATATCACCGATGCAGAGGCGGCGATCTTGGCAGCCGAGGAGATGGGCGCCGAAACGATCGTTCTCCTTGGCTGTACGGGCGGCCGTCCCGACCATACCTTAGCCGCTCAGCAGCTGCTTGCCGCCGCCGCCGAGCGAGGCAAACGCCCATACCTCGTTGGGGACGGCTTCGTTGCCTACGCTCTGCACGGGGGAGCCGTCCGCTTTTCCGAGAAGGCAGTCGGTACGCTCTCGGTCTTTGCCGTCGGGGGAGTTGCCTCGGGGGTGACGGTCAAGGGCGCAAAATACGAGCTTGAGGGTGCCGAGCTTTCGCCAAGCGCCCCCCTCGGTGTCTCCAATTCCTTTGTCGGACGGGGGGGTTTTATCTCACTTCAGGGGGGAACGCTCCTTCTCTTCG
>JAFYMH010000155.1 GCA_017556685.1 Clostridia bacterium
AAAAACGGCGAAAAGTAAAGGGGACGGCGGAAGAATATGAATTGACGGACAATCCGTCATGAATTGAATTGCCCATTCTTTTAATGCCGAAGGCAATTCATGGCGTCAGGCAATTTGTGCCCGTAAGGGCAATTCATTATTCTCCAAGAGATAATAAAAAATGCCCAGCAAAGCTGAGCATTTTTTGTATTCGACCAAGGGTCGAAATTATCTCTTGGAGAACTGCGGAGCGCGGCGAGCTGCCTTGAGTCCGTACTTCTTTCTTTCCTTCCTACGAGGATCGCGGGTGAGAAGGCCTGCCTTCTTGAGAGCGGGCTTGTTGGTCTCGTCAGCAACGACGAGGGCACGCGCGATGCCGTGACGGATTGCACCTGCCTGACCCGACAGACCGCCGCCGTTGACGATTGCAACGACGTCAAACTTGCCGGTGGTCTCGGTGGTTCCGAAGGGCTGGTTAACGATGAGCTTCAGGGTCTCAAGACCGAAGTACTCGTCGATCGACTTGCCGTTGATGGTGACGGCGCCGGTTCCTGCATAAAGGCGAACGCGAGCAACCGACTTCTTTCTTCTTCCGGTTCCGTAGAAATAAGGCTTAGCACTGGTATACATTCTCGTTCACTCTCCTTTAGTCAAGTGCAATCGGCTTCTGAGCCTGCTGCTTGTGGTTCTCGCCGGCATAGACCTTCAGACGGGTTGCCGACTTTGCGCCGAGCGAGTTGTGGGGAAGCATACCCTTAACGGCAAGCTCCATAGCGAACTCGGGGCGGGTCTCCATCAGGTGACGGTAGCTCTCGGACTTGAGGCCGCCGATATAACCCGAATGGTGACGGTAGAACTTGTCATCAAGCTTGTTACCGGTCAGAATTGCCTTTGCTGCGTTGATGATGATGACGAACTCACCGCAATCAACGTGGGGGGTGAACTCGGGTCTGTGCTTTCCGCGCAGGATGGTAGCGGCGGCTGCGGCGGTTCTGCCGAGCGGCTTACCTGCGGCGTCGATCACAAACCATCTGCGGGAGATGGTCTCTGCTTTTGCCATGTAGGTGGACATGATTCGTTTTCCTCCGTAAAATTGATGATGGGCACAGCTTGCCCTTTTTTCGAACGCTCGTATTATAGCATAGCAATTTTCACTTGTCAATACCTTTTTCAAACTTTTTTTGAATATTTTGATTTACGTATATGCAATCTCTCGTTTTCTCTCTCAATCTCTCGTTTCCTCACGTTTTTGCGTTTCCGAAATCAAAAATAATTTTGGCACAGAAGGCGATTTTAACGCGTTCTGTGCCAAATCAGGTCAGGTGCGCTCGGTCAGACTGTAAACGGTGGTATGCCGATAGATCTCGCCGCCACGAAGGAAAACGCCGTTGTTCGGGCTGTCGGGCTCGAGCTGTGCCTCAAGGCAGAAGCCCGCAAAGGGCAGCTTCTCGTATCCGCCCCTGAAATTAGGACCGCCGGCAGAAAAGCCGCGCGGGGTATAGAGCTGAATACAGGGCTGATCGGTCAGAACCGTCATGCGAAGGCGGTCGCCCTCGGCAACGGCAACGATCGGAAGCTCGTATCCGCAAACCGTCCTGTGCTCACTCGGGGTGAGAATATAATTATGATCGTATCCGGCAAACTCCTCGCCGAGCCGCTCGCCGATGGTATGTACCGTCAGAAAATCAAGAGGCGTTCCCGTGACCTCGGGATGCTCGCCCGTCGGGATCAGCTCAGCGTCAACCTTGCTGTAGCGCTGTGCAAAAAGAAGCATACGGTGCCCCTTGACGTCGCCGTTTCCGCAGCCGTTGAGGTTGAAATAGGAGTGGTTGGTCAGGTTGCAAACGGTATCGGCATCACTTATCGCCGTATAATCGATCGAAAGCGACGAGCCACAAAGGCGATAAACGAGGGTCACGTGCAGGTTTCCGGGATATCCCTCCTCGCCGTCGTAGGAATCGAGCGAAAGGGTAAGCTCGGTATCGCTTGCGCTCTCGACCGTCCAGATCCTGCGGTCAAAGCCGATCGTTCCTCCGTGAATATGGTTGTTTCCGCTGTTTTTAACAAGGGTATACTCGGTTCCGTTCAGAGAAAAATGTCCGTTCTTGATGCGGTTTGCATAACGGCCGATGATCGTTCCCTGGCGCGATCCGTCGGCAAGGTAATCCTCAAGGCGCTCAAAGCCGAGGATCACGTTGATGCCCGAGACGGTGAGGTGCGTGACCGTTGCTCCAAGCGTGATGATCCCTGCCTCGGCAGACTCTGTGCGAAGGGTATACTCGATGATCTCATTGCCGCTCGGAAGGGTTCCGAAGACTCTTTTTTCCATGGCTTGCTTCCTTTCATTGATCGGTGATCCCGATCCTGCCTCTATTATACTCGATATCATGCGAAAAGTAAATACCCTTCGTGCAGTTTTAAGGGGCTCCTTTTCCCTTGACAAGGCGGGGGTTTCGTGGTAAAATGGTAGCAAGATCGGTTACGTCGAGGTGAAGTATGAAGCTGGCAATTGTGATCAACGGCGCAGGTGGCGTCGGAAAGGATACGCTTTGCGCGATCGCCGCAAAGAAATATAGGGTGCGAAACGTTTCCTCGATCACGCCGATCAAGGAGCTTGCCGCCCGTTGCGGATGGAAGGGAGAAAAGACCGACCGCGCAAGGAAATTCCTCTCGGATCTCAAGCGCCTTACGGTAGAGTTCTCCGACCTTCCGACAGAGTACCTGACCGAGCAGTACCGCGAGTTTCTCGCAGGGGACGAGCAGATCCTTTTCGCGCATATCCGCGAGCCCGAGGAGATCGCCAAGTTCGTTTCCGCAACCGACGGCAGGGCAGTCACGCTCCTGGTTCGCGGCGGTCGACGCTTTGCGCACGGCGCCAAGTACGGAAACGCCTCGGACGACGGCGTCGAGCAGTATCCGTATCAGTACATCTTTTATAACGATCGTCCGCTCGGTGCCGAGACCGAAAAGCATTTTCTCGATTATCTCGCCATCATGATCGGCAACGCGAAATAAGCGAAACAAACCGAAGCGGGGCGCAAATTCTGCGCCCCGCTTCGGTTCCTTTTAGCGGAAATCCCCCGTAGGATCGAATCCGACGGTAAGCATAAGAAGGTTTCGGAGGATGAAATAAACAAGGAACAGCGAGATGACCGTGATCCTCGCCCAGGTCGGGAAAAGCCTGCGATCCCCCCGTCCGAAAAGGATCAGGCAAAGCGCCCGAGCGTCGAGAAAGACAAGGAGCGGAAGGGTGATCACGAGCGCGGCATGAGAGCGTAGGGCAGAGAGAAGGTCAAGACGAAAGAGAGAGGAAAGAGCTCTCGTTCCTCCGCAGAAAGGACAATAGAGGTGAAGAAGATCGTGGGAGAGACAGAAATATCCGCCTCCGATCCGACGGGAGACCGAAAGCAAAAGCAAAATAAAGACGCCGTAAAGCAGAATGGCGAGGTGCACGAGAAGAAACGAAAACAGGCGTTTTTGCTTGCCTTGCATCCCTTTTTCCTCCTTTTTGAGATTTTTCATTTACATTTTGTACAAAAATGTCGAAATCGACTTGAAAAAACGTCGCGTATCATGTATACTATAAATATAGTTATATTGCTTTGGGAGGTCTATCTATGTCGAATTTTGATCCCTTTAACAGTGCGTCTGAGAGTGGTGGGCAGCAGACTTATCAGCAACCGCCGCAGCAGCCTGAGGATTCAGACGGCAAGACCGCGAAGTTTTACGGCATTATCTCTATCGTCCTGAACGTTATCGGATGCTGCCTTCCGGCAGGAATCATCCTTGGAATTCTCGCGCTCCTGCGGGTCAATGCTTCGAGAAGAAAGCTCGGATACCTGTCGTCCGACGCGCAACTCGGAAAGGTGCTCGGCATCGTTTCGATCGTCTGGGGCGCGCTCTCGTTTTTGTTCAGCACGCTTTATGCCGTTTTCGTCTTTTTGATGCCGTTCCTTGGGGCCGGCGGGGCAGGACTCTGATCCGATGGGTCTGTTTCTTTTCAAAAAGGTCAAGATCAAAACGCTTGGCTACGGATATTACTTTTATCTCTATAGCGAAAATCATCTGATTCTCGCCACCTCGCAGGTCTATTCCTCGCTTGCCGCCTGTAAGAAGGGGGCAAAGAGCGTCGTTTGCGATTCGGCGGTTGCCGCCCTTGAGGATCTCTCGGATCCCTTAAGACGGCCGCATAAATGCCCGCGCTTTGAGCTTTATACCGACGGCGACGGATACCGCCGCTTCCGTCTTCGCGACCGAAACGGAGAGAGCGTGCTCGCCTCGCAGCGCTATTCGACCGAGGATGCGGTGCGTCTCGGCGTGCAGGCGGTCATCACGCAGGTGCAGGAGCCGCGCTTCTTTACAAGACAGGGGAGCGAGCTTGTCGAGCTTCTCGGGGTCGAGCGACAGGACGATGAGCCCCCTGCTGTCACGGACGTTGCGGATACCGTGCTTTTCACCGAGCGTCCGCTCGGCGAGCTTGCATCGATCGACGTAGGAGATGAGAGCGACGGGGACGGGGAGATCTTTTTCGACTGATTGATCTATACTCCTATTATACGGATTTTTGTGAACGAAATATGAATACCGAAAGAAAATGAACAGCAAGGGGAAGGAAATCACGCTATGAAACATTACTTCATCGTTAACCCTGCGGCAGGTAAGGCAAGCTCGGTCGACCGACTGCTTACCGAGATCGGTCAGTATACCGATCGGTACGATATCGAGATCCACGTGACCGAGGCGCCCCTCGATGCGACCGAGTTCGTGAAAAAAACCTGCTCTGAGAACCCCGATACAGAGCTTCGCTTTTACGCCTGCGGAGGGGACGGAACGCTTTCTGAGGTCGTGAACGGTGCCGTTGGCTTTTCGAATGCATCGGTAAGCTGCTATCCCTGCGGAAGCGGCGACGATTTCGTTAAGTATTACGGCGGAAGAGAGCATTTTCTTGATATTGA
>JAFYMH010000156.1 GCA_017556685.1 Clostridia bacterium
TACCAACTGAGCTACAGAGGCGAAGATGGCGACCCGGATGGGGCTCGAACCCACGACCTCCGCCGTGACAGGGCGGCGCTCTAACCAACTGAGCTACCAGGCCATCTCTTCCTTTCGCGGGCGTTTGTCCGCGACGGATGTTATTATAGCAGATGGGGCGGGGGTTTGTCAATACCTTTTTTCAAAAAAAGCAGAGACTCTCCGAAATGCGCCTCTTGCATCTCGGAAAGTCCCGTTTTGCGGCAGGTCAGAGTCTGTCAAAGTCCGAGCAGGCGCTTGATATTGCCGCCGAGGATCGCCTCGCGCTCGGCGTCGGAAAGAGGGATCTCATCAAAGCGCGCAAGCTCGCCGACCGAATCCCACATCGGGAAATCGGTTGCGAAAAAGAAGCGGTCGGCACCGAGCAGATCGATCAGCTCTCTCGCACGCGCCGCATCGATGAAGGGGAGCGACGAGCAGGTGTCGAAATAGACGTTTGAAAGACCCTTGTAGAGCACGGCGTCGTCCCAACGGCGGTAGCCCCCGAAGTGCGCGGCGATAAAGGTCGTTTCGGGGAATTCCTTTGCCACTCTGACGAGTCGCTCGGGTCTTGAATAGTCGTAGCGGTCATCCCCTATATGCAAAAGGAAGGGAAGCCGTCCGCGGGCGGCGCGGTAGAGGCGCTTCGCCCCATCTCCGTCAACGTCAAAGCGCTGGAAATCGGGATGGAGCTTGATGCCCTTCATGCCGTTTTCAAGCGCGAAGTCGATCTCCAGGGAAAGCTCCTCGTCGGACAGATCCTGATGCAGGGTGATAAACCCGATGAACTCGGGATGCTTTTCTACCTCGCCTCGGATAAACTCGTTGATCGGGCGCACCTGCCTTGGCGTGGTTGCGACCGAATGCACGACGTAGCGCGAGATGCCGGCGCGTTTGCCGTCAAAAAGCAGCTGCTCTGCGGTCCCGGCGGGCATTTGCATTTTGATATCGTAAAAGACCCCGATCGTGTCGGTTGCCTTCTGTGCGATCTTTTCGGGATAGATATGCGCGTGCGCGTTGATGATCTCCATTGGACTTTAACTCTTTTCTACTTAAATCTACATATAAAATTGCTTCACCCGTCTCGGTTGCCCCAAGACGGGTGAAAATGGCGCCGTCAGGCGTCCTCGGCCGGGCCGATGCTTTTTTCGGCAAGCGCCTCTGCCTCGCGGCGGGCGCGGACGGTTGCCCTTATATGGTGCGACATCGTGACGTATCCGCAGAACAGGATCGCAAGATATCCCGAAACCGAGCGCGAGAGAACCATTGAGAACATACAGCGGTTCGGGTCGGGGATAAAGCGCTTGAAGAGCAGAACGTAAAGCGCCTCGGAGATGCCCATCGCGCCCGGCAGGGGGACGGCGGAGGCTCCGACTGTACAGTAGATCTGCATGGCAACGACGTCAACGAGAGACGCCTCGATCCCCATCGAGAGAAAGACGAGATAGGTGATCGGCGTCAGGATCAGGCGCTGCATCACCGAATAAAAGAGCAAGCGGAAGACGAGCGAGGGATTCTTTTTCAGGATCGTCAGGCAGGAGCGATAGGTCTCGATCGACGCGCGGAACGCCTGCATCTTCTCCTCGCGGTTCTTAAAGATATGAAGCGCCGACAGAAGGCGGATGATAAGCCCACCGACGAGCAGAACCATTTTCCGCGACACCATGAACAGGATGCAAACGGCGGCAAGCAGGGCGTGAAACCCAAGACCAAGCCAGACGCAGAGCTTTTCGGTTGGCGCAAAGCTTGCGTAGAATTCGGGGCGGAGCAGGAAGGCGATCCCCGTGAAAACGATGAGTCCCACCGTATAGAAGGTGACGTTCAAAACCAAAACCGCCGAGGATTGCGAGAGGGGGATGCCGCTTTTGGTCATGTAGAATGCCGCGGCGGGCTGACCGCCCGTTGCAGACGGCGTGATCGAGGAGAAATAGATATCCGAGGATGCGTAGACCGTACATTCCCGCCAGCTTCTGTGATGCCCGATCTCACGAAGGATCAGGGAGAGGTTCCTTGCCTCGCAGAAGACCGAAAGGAAGACGAAGAGAGGCCCGAGAAGGATCCATCCCCATTCAAGACGGAGCAGCTCGGAAAAATCAATCGGGTTGTCCGGATCGTACAGACTTCTGAACAGAACGAAGAAGGTCAAGCCCAAAATGAAGACGATGACCCCGATGTTCAGCGCCTGACTTTTCGCGGAAAACAGCTTTTCGCGATCGCGCTTCTTTTTCATATTTATCCTCTATATAGAAACCGCCGCAGCGGCACAGAACGAATTTCCTTAATATAGCAAAACGCTACAAAGACAGTATACCATAGATCCGACGCTATTGCAAGGGTATTAGAAAAGAAAATTCGATAAAATTCGTGCGGGGGTTTCGAAAAAGAAGAAGGGCGCATCAGATTTAGGCGAGAAGCGTCGTTTGCGACCCGAAGGTGTATTAGAGTCCAAGCAGACCCAAAACGACAAGCCTCACGGCGAGCCGTTCCCGCCTCTTTGTGCGCCACTCGGCTTGACAAGTCGAAACGTGTCTGCGCCTCGCGCCACCCAAATCCATCGACAACGGCTTCGCCGTGAGGTGCAAAGCAGTTTAGAGAGAGCAAACAGCAGGTGGATGCAAGGCGAAAATTTGCAGTAATATGCAGATATTGCA
>JAFYMH010000157.1 GCA_017556685.1 Clostridia bacterium
ACCGAGCCTGAGGATGCGTCTGACGACCGTTACGTCTACGCAGATGAGCAAAGCGATCTCATAGATGAGGTCCAGGAGCTGATATTCGACTGGAGCAACCCCACCACGTGGTACGACGACACCAGCGGTGCGGATGACGGCTTTCTGATCATCGATCTGAACGAGATCGGCGATTACGACATCGTTGAGATCGGTATCGGAAAAAGCAATGGAAACTACCTTTACTTTGCGTTCCTCGAGGAGAAGCCCACAGCGGCAGGAGACGCGGTCGTTCTCACGGAGGGCACCAAGGTCACCAAGTACGAGAAACAAACCACCGGTAGTACCTCGTATAAACAAAAGTTTGCGGGTCTCGTCTACTACGCCGACATTCCCGAGGGAGCCAACTATCTCGCGATCCGCGCTCGCTCCTGGGGCACCGGTATTTGCCCCTACTCGCTCGCTTTTGAGAGAACCGATTCGAACCTGCTCAATAGCAACCTTGATTCGTACGCCTACCCGATGAGCAAGGTCATTCCTTCGATGGCGGTTATCACCAACGGAAAATATGAGGTTGTCAACTTCGGCGACTATTCGACCGCGCTGATCCCGATCGAGGGCACCACCTTTGACGCGGTGACCTTCCAATCGAACGCGACGTACGACGCAACCATTTACGCCTTCCTGACCGCGACGCCTGTCCCCACCAAGAGCGTTTCCTTCGCGGGCGGCATGACTGGAACGGCTTCGGCAGCGGACGGTGAGACTGTCAAGATCCCCGAGGATGCGAAGTATCTCGCCGTTCTCTATAAGGAGTACAACTACAGCACCAAGCAGGTTGACGTCTATCTCCCCGAATCGATCGTCTTTAGATCGACCGACGTCCTTAGTTGGGGGAAAATCCCCGCCGTAAAGGAAGCTGTTACCGTTCAATATGAGAGTCTCACGCAAAGCAAAGGATTTATCTACGGTTGGGGTAGTGGCCCCCACGAGTTTGAAGCAAGCGGTGACAGCGGCCACCGCGTCGGCTTCGTTGACGTCTCGGACCGTGACTATACGAAGGTCTCCTTCGTTGTCGGCGATAATTCCAAGGGCTACCTCGGCTATTCCTTTTTGACCGAGATCCCCGAGATCGGAGAGAACGCCTCCTATGCAAGCGGATACTCCGGATTTGTGGAGCACGAGGGTATGAAGGGGCGAACTATCTCGGTTTCGGTTCCCTCCAACGCCAAAGCCGTTATGATCTGGATGCAGGACAACGGAGACTCGACCGACTTCTCCCCCGCATCCATCGCACTTACCTATGAGGTTGAGAGGGAGATCCCCTACGGTCTTGAGCTGAAGCTTGGAGCTGAGGCACGTCTCGGCTCAACCTCCGGTCTGCGCTTCACAAGCCGCATCCCGACCGAGGAGCTTGCAGGTCTTGGAGATTACACGATCGGAGTCCTTATTTTCCCGACCGATTATCTCGGTCTCGGCGCACTGACGGTTGAGAGCGAGGGTGCTCTCAACATCGTGATGACCCGGGGCGTTGCCGGTGGTGATTACACCTACTTCTCGGCCACCATGACGAATATCATTGCACAGAACTACGCACGCTCGTTCACCGCGGTCTCCTACATCAAGATCGACGGAAAGTACTACTACACCGAAGCCACCACCTCCTCGATCTATGAGGCTGCGGTTGCTACCTACAAGGCAAATGCAGAGGATGCAAACGCCG
>JAFYMH010000158.1 GCA_017556685.1 Clostridia bacterium
ACTGCATCACCTCGTAGATACCGAGCAGTCTTGCCGTTTCACCCTTGTGGTCGAGGTGGGTATTGCAGAAGCGGAAGGTGTTTTCGCCGTCGAGCGGCTTGACGCGAACGCAGGTCGTCACACGGGGACAACCGCTCTGACCGACGCCCGCAAATCTCGAGCCGGGTACTCTCGGAGTGGGCGAGAGCCAGAAGTTATCGCATGAGATCAGCTCAAAGCGCTCCCGCAGAACGGCAACGGCGGTCGACTCGCCGCGATAATCCTTTCCGCGGCCGCAACCGAGGACAGTATACTCGGGCAGGTTATCCGCCAGCTGCTTACGCATACCGTCGGTCGCCTCCTGAAATCCGATCAGGTCGGGCTTTTCCTCGCGGATCACCTCAAGCACGCGGCTCAGGCGGTTTGAAAAGGCGTTTATTCCGTCACTCGGAGTATCAAATCTCAAATTAAACGAACATACCTTGATCCTTGCCATATCAAAAACCTCTTTTTACAGTTAAAAATTTGCGGCGGCGCGGCGTACTTACGTCGGCGTTGCCTCTTTATTTTAGCAAACTTTCCCCCGAATTTCAAGGGATTTGCGCAAAAAAATTGGGCGCTCGGCGTTCTTTCGGTTACGGTTGACAAGCGGGAGAAAAAGTGATATAATCTATACAAGTATGTAAACTGCGCCCGTGCGCGAAAAAGCGCGCGTCGGCGTACAAAAGAGGCTTGATTTTGACGATATTTACCGAATATATCTCAACGGCGGGGCTTGACGCCGTTCTGGACAGCCTAAAGCTGCTTCCCTTCCTTTTTCTGACCTATCTGGTCATGGAGCTGCTCGAGCATCGCACCGGCGAGCGCGCCTCCCGCTTTATCTCGCGGGCGGGTCGACTCGGTCCGGCTCTGGGCGGTCTTCTCGGCGCGATCCCCCAGTGCGGCTTCTCTGCCGCGGCGGCGGGGCTCTACGCCGGACGGGTCGTGACAGTCGGAACGCTCGTTGCCGTTCTGCTCTCCACCTCGGACGAGCTGGCGGCGGTCATGCTCTCCTCGGCGGCGACCGACGCGACGGTGGTTATCAAGCTCTTGACGGTACTTGGCATCAAGGTGGTCTTTTCTATGCTTGTCGGCTTTGCCGTTGACCTCGTTTTGCGCCGCGAGCGCCGAGACGAGATCGGTGAGCTTTGCGATAGCGAGGGCTGTCATTGCCACGAGCGAGGAGTTCTTCTCTCCTCTCTGATTCACACCGCCAAGATATTCGGCTTTATCTTCGCCGTGACTCTGGCGATCAACACCGTTATCTTCTTCGTTGGTGAGGACAGCATCGGTCTTCTGCTTCACGATCTCCCCGTAGTCGGCGAGCTTATCGCCGGTCTTATCGGACTGATACCCAACTGCGCCTCGTCTGTCGTTCTGACCGAGCTTTATCTCGGGGGAACGCTTACGGCGTCGCAGCTGCTTGCCGGACTTTTCACCGGCGGCGGTGTCGGACTGCTCGTTCTCTTCCGCGTCAACCGTAACCTTCGCGAGAACCTTTTGATACTTTTGACCGTTTATCTTTCGGGAACGCTGCTC
>JAFYMH010000159.1 GCA_017556685.1 Clostridia bacterium
CGCCCGAGAGGAAGGGAAGCTCGACGTAGCCGCGGATCCTGTCAAGCAGGGCGTCGTAATCAAGCTCGGTGTGCATGCCCTTCTCAAGCGAGAGCGCAAAGCCCCCCTCTGCATCAAAGGCGTCCGCAAGGGTTGCCTTGATCAGTCTACCCGATGCGTCGACGGTAAAGGAGATGCGATAGGCACGCACGAAAGAGGTGAGCATCTCGGTGAGCATCGAAAGAGAGTCGCTTGTCGCATCCCCCTCTGCCATGCTCTTTTTGATCCCCTGGTCCGTCTCGTCTGTCATCTCGTCGGAGGGGACGCGCTCGACGCTCGCAAATACTGCCGAAAGAAGCTCAAGGACGGTCATCTCATACGCGCTCTCAAGGTATGCGCCTATCATCGCGGGAAGCTCCTCGGGGGCAATATTCAGCATGCCCGAGACGAGCGCCCCGACCGTTGCTTTAAGAACCCTCTCGTCCGAGAGAAGCGCCTCAAGGTCGATCTGTCTCTCAAGCATTGCCGAGAGGTATTCTTCAAAGGTGGCCGCGTAGCCGCCCGAGAGGATCCCGGCAAGGCGGTCAAGGGTCGGGAGCAGGCGCTCGGGGGTAATGCCGACGCCCGAGGCGTATCGAAGCATCTCGCCGACCGTCAGATAGGGCAAGGAGGAGAGCATCAGCCGTCCGCTCTCGCCGAGAAGCTCGCCGACCGTCGACTCAGAGAGAAGGAGGATCAGAGCCTCGGCGGCGTCTGCATCAAGGGTATAGCGAGCGGTGCCGTCAGAAAGCTCTTCCTTTATAAAGAGTGCCGTCAGGGCGTCCGAGATCGCCCCTCCGAGCGCCTCGCCGTTGTGCAGAATCAGCTCAAGGAGAAGCGGAGTAAGCTCGCTTTCGGTAAAGGAAAGGATCTGAAGGAGCATATCGCTTCCCTCTCCGAGCGCATAGCAGAGGTCCATTTTCATGTAGACCTGCTCGACTCCCCCCTCCTTCACGAGAACGTAGATCGTCCCGTCAAGCAGAGCGGCGCCAAGCCCCTCGCGAAGCTCTCCCGTCGCGCCGTCGTAAACGTCACAGCTTCCGTAGCCAACGAGTCCCCTCTCGCCGTCAAGGGCGATGAGAAGCTCGGCAAAGCCGACGCGCCGTCCGTTCATCGAAGCAAGCCCCTCGAGGTTTTCAAGGCGGATGGTCTTGCCGTCGCTTGCAAGAAGCGAGGTGAGAAGCTCGGTATAGTACGCCCATTCGCCCCGCTCGGCACCGCACTCGGTGCACTCGTTGCCGTCGTAGCTGTGGCCCTTGGCGGGGGTTCTGTTATCGGTATAGCTATGACCGCAAAGGGGGCAGGTATAGGTCGTGTAGCCTCCCGCGGTGCAGCTCGGCTCGGTGACGCTCTCGGTATACGCGTGCGTGCAATCGCCGGCGCCGCACTCGGTGCAAACGCCGTTTAGAAGGGTATGCTCGCCGGTTGCCGCCTCGCCGTCGGCTCCGCACGCGGTGCACTTCTGCCCTCTTACGCAGGTCGGAGCGTCGATATCCCACGTGTGACGTCCGGTCGCAGGCGCGCCCTCGGCGCCGCATTCGGTGCATCTCTGTCCCTCGGAGCAGGTCGGGGCAAGGCGATCCCACGCGTGACGCCCGGTCGCGGGCTTGCCTAGGGTCTGGCAGACGGTGCAGATCTGTCCCCGTCCGCAGGTCGGGCTGTCAATATCCCAGGTATGGCCTGCCGGCGAGACGCTGAGAAGAACCGTCTCATGACAGAGCGAGCAGACCTCCCTCTCGTATCCGTCCTCGGTGCAGCTTGCATCCTTTTTCTCATAGACGAAGCTATGCCCGATCGGGGCGGTGCGCTCTGAAATATAGCTATGTCCGCAGCCCGAGCAGGTATTTGTGGTATATCCGCCTCTGACACAGCTCGGCGCGGTAACGATGGACGTGTAGGTGTGGGCAAGCGCCGGGGTGCTCACGCGGTAGCTTCCGCCGCAGCTCGAGCAGCTATAGACGGTGTAGCCCGACTCTGCACAGCTTGCCTCTCGGCTGTCGGAAACGGCGTAGCTATGCCCCGTGGCGGGGATGCGAACGGCGTAGCTGTAGGAGCATCTCTCGCAGGCGTGAAGGGTCTCGCCTGCCGTCGTGCAGGTGGCGGGCGCGGTCGTCTCGGTCATCGAGTGCCCAAGTGCGGGGATCACCGCATCCTTATAGCTTTCTCCGCAACGCAGGCAGACGTGCATGGTATAGCCGTCGCTGACACAGCTGACGGGGTAGATCCGCTCATCCCAGGTGCATCCGTAGCGCGCGCATCTCTCCTCGGGGGACAGGCGCGTGACGGTATAATAGGAGAAGTGGTCGGTCTCAAAGACGGCATAGCCGTTTGAGTAGACGGCGTCATACTTCTTGATGGTTCCGTCGCTCTCGATGTACCAGACGTCGATACAGTCGGGGTCCTCCCCCGCCTTAAGCTCGTAGGGGATGCGGACGGTAACGGTACCCGAGAACTCATGAACGTCGGCGCCGTTTGCCGTCATGCCGAAGCTGTAGACCTTATTATTCAGACCGATCTTCAGAAGAAGCTCGTCGGTCATGCCGGGGATATCGGAGGGGCGGTTTGCCTCTGCCGTGATGCTGACATTTCCCGAGAGGGCGCCCGTCGTCGACGCATCAAGCTCGATGGTCGCATCCTCAAGCTCGACAGCGCCAATCTCGCCAAGGGTGTCGCTATCGACGATTGCCGAGTTCTTATCCTCGCCGCTTGCGTTGATGACCCGTCGGCTCTCGCCGCAGGCGCATCCATAAACCGTCACAGACTCGGTGCTTGCCCCCTCGTCCTTGACCCATGCGTGGGCGGCACAGTCGGAATACGCCTCCTTATGGGAATGGCCGCATCCCGGAACCGTGCAGGTATAGGTCTTGTAGCCGTCCCTAGTGCAGCTTGCCTCGTCCCCCTCGGCAATGCTTGCAACGAGGGTGTGAAGCTCAAAGGGTCCCTCGACCTTCTCGACCGTTGCCGAGCAAGTAGAGCAGATCGCCGTATAGGTGCGGTAGCGTAGGCACGGGGCGTCGGGGTCAGCGGTCTCGGTATAGCTTCCCCAATCCTCGACCGAATGCCCCTTCGGGAGCGAGACGGTATCGGTATAGGAGTCACTGCACGCCGAGCAGGTGTAGGTCACGCGGGCGCCCTCGGTGCAGCTTGCCTCGCTCGAGGCGGTCTGCGTATAGCTATGGCCGCTTGCCTGCCATCTGACCTCAAGGCAGCTCTCGCAATAGACGTCCTCGGTGCAGCTCGGCTCCTCGGCGCTCCACGCGTGCCCCGTCGGGTCGGTATATTCGATATTCTCATACTCGCAGTCGCGGCAGGAGGTGACGGTGCTTCCCTTTTCGGTGCAGCTCGGCTCGTGCGTTACCGTCACGGTGTCATGCTCGGTCATCGAGCCGACGTCGGTCTTGGTATCGGTCTCGGGACAATTCTCGCAGAGTGCCGTCTTGGTTCCGTCGGCGGTGCAACTGGCGTTGCCGTCCGAGACGTAATTCAAAAAGACGTGCTCCTTCTTCGAGCCGACCTCGGTTCGGGTGTCGGTCTCGGGGCATCCCGTGCAGAGTGCCGTTTCGGTTCCGTCGGCGGTGCAGCTCGCGTTTTCGTCCGATACGTAATTCAAAAAGACGTGCTCCTTCTTCGAGCCAAGCTCGGTTCGGGTGTCGGTCTCAGGGCATCCCGTGCAGGTCGCCGTTTCGGTTCCGTCGGCGGTGCAGCTCGCGTTTCCGTCCGAAACGTAATTTACAAACTCATGCTCGTGGGGCGGGGTCACGTCCCCGTCAAACTCGATCTCGCCGCATCGGCGGCAATGACGCGAGGTGACTCCGTCCTCGGTTTCCCACGCCGACCAGGAATGGCGGTGGCCAAAGCAGGAAGTGAGAAGCGACAGAAGAGCGATCGCCAAAATCAAAAGCACGACCGTCCGAATCACCTGAAAGCGATGTTTTTGCATGATACCTTCCTCCGAAAGTAAAGATTTTTGGGGCGAAAAAGCAAGCCCCTCGCACGTGGCTTACGCGCGAGGGGAAATAGTTCGGAAAATTAAATTTCGACAGAAACGGCATTCTTGCTCTCGTGCGAGAGGAAGGCAGCCTCCATGACCGAAAGCACACGGCGCACCTCGGGCAGCTTAACGATGATCTCGGCCTTGCCGTCGATCGCAAGCACGAGGTTCCGATAATAATCGTGCACGTCCGAGACGGGACGGGTCCAGTCGAACTCGTCAAGGGTCACGCTGTCGCGCGGTGCCATCGTCTTGGTGATGCCTGCCGCCGTCTGCACCGGAACGACGTCCGACTCGTGCCATGCCTTACAGAGCGCAACGTGGGCGTTCTTGCGCCAATCCTCGATGATGGCGCTTCCCTTGCGGCTCTGCATATAGAAGCGGGGCAGAGGGAGGAAGTTATAGGTTCCGACCTCAATGAAGGCGCGCTTGCCCGAGGCGAAGGTCAGAAGCAGCTTAAAGCCGTCGTCCACCTCGTCGGTCGTGATATTGGTCATCTCAGAGTAAACGCGGGTCACCGTCTCGGGGATGAGGTTTAGCATCTGGTCGATCAGATGCACGCCCCAGTCGAGCATCATTCCGCCCCCATAGGGCTTATGACAGCGCCAGTCGCTCGGAATGCCTCTCGAGCCGTGGATCCTCGACTCGATGCTGACCGTCTCGCCGATCTTACCCGACTCGATGATCTCCTTGATCGCAAGATAATCGACGTCCCAGCGGCGGTTCTGATGCACCGTAAAGAGCTTTCCCGAGCGCTCGGCGGCGGCGCACATCTCGTCAAAGGCGGCAACCGTCATCTCAACGGGCTTTTCACAAACGACGTTGTGCCCCGTCTCAAGCAAACGGCAAACGATCTCCTTATGTACGTCGTTCGGGGTAGCAACGACGACGATCTCAGCTTCCTTATCAGCGCAGATCTCGTCAAGCGAGCCGTAGGTGAAAATCCCCTTCGAGCGAGCCAGATCAAGCCTCTCGGGCTTGACGTCATAGACTCCGCGCAGGGTCACCACGTCGCTTTTCAGCGCGTGATCGGCGTGCCAGCCGCCCTGACCGCCGTATCCGACGACGACAACGTTCTTTTTCATGACAGTACCTCTTTTTGCGATAGTTAGTGTACTAAAAGATAGAATATATAGTATTATAGCAAACGAATCGGGATTTGTCTACACCTTCGACTAAAATTCCGATTTTTTTGTCAGGGTTTCAGCACCGCCCCAAGACCGCTGAGATCGACCAGAAGCCCGAGCAGGATGCCGAGCGCAAGGAGCAGGGCGGTAACCAAAAGGGTGTTGCGAGGGGGGCGGTTGACACGAAACAGGACCAGAAGCCCAACTCCCGCACCGACCGAAAGCCCCGAAAGCAGAGCGCCGGTCGAGATCGCCCCGACCGCCCAAAGCTCGC
>JAFYMH010000160.1 GCA_017556685.1 Clostridia bacterium
CCCTCACGCTCGATCTCGCGCTTGGCATCGGCGGTATTCCGAAGGGAAGGATCACCGAGATCTACGGCCCCGAGTCCTCGGGTAAAACGACCCTTGCTCTGCACGTCATCGCCGAGGTGCAGAAGGCGGGCGGTGAGGCGGCGTTTATCGACGCCGAGCACGCGCTCGACCCGATCTATGCAAAGCAGCTTGGAGTCGACATAAACAATCTGCTCGTCTCCCAGCCCGACTGCGGAGAGCAGGCGCTTGAGATCGCTGAGGCGCTGGTCAACTCGGGTGCGATCGACATCATCGTCGTCGACTCGGTTGCCGCCCTCGTTCCGAAGCAGGAGATCGATGGGGAGATGGGTGCCTCGCACGTCGGCGTGCAGGCAAGACTGATGAGCCAGGCAATGCGAAAGCTCTCGGGCGTGATCGCAAAATCGAACTGCGTCGTCATCTTCATCAACCAGCTTCGCGAGAAGGTCGGAGTGATGTACGGAAGCCCCGAGGTCACGACCGGCGGACGCGCCTTGAAGTTCTACGCCTCGGTGCGTATCGACATCCGCAAGACCGAGAGCCTGAAGAATGCGGGCGAGGTTTACGGAAACCGCGTGAAGTGCAAGGTCGTAAAGAATAAGGTCGCACCCCCCTTCCGTACCGCCGAGTTTGATATTCTTTACGGAAAGGGCATCTCGAAGGCAAGCGAGATCCTTGACATCGGCGTTGGGCTTGGCATCATCGAGAAGAGCGGCTCCTGGTTCTCCTACAGCGGTCAGAGGATCGGGCAGGGCAAGGACAACGCCAGACAATATATCGAGTCGGAGCCTGGACTTCTTGACGAGCTTTCGGAGGCCATCCGTGCGGCGGCAGGGAAGGCAGAGCCCGAGCAGGAGTTCGGTAGCCTCTCTGACGAAGGGGAGTTCGATCTTCGCGACTTTGAGGTCGGCGATCTGAACGGATGAGCGACTACAGGCTGCTTTCGCTTGCGCCGAGAGGGGAGCACGCGCTCTCGCTCTCGCTCGCAGACGGGGACGGAGAAGCCTTTGAGCTGACGGTCGGGGAAAGCGTCTGGCAGGCGCTTGGTGCGCCAAGTGAGGGGGACGTGCTTGACGAGGGCGCCTACCATCGCCTTCGTGAAGCGCATGAGGGACGACTCGCCTATCAGGCGGCGGTGCGGATCCTTGAGTATTCCTCCTTAAGCCGGCGCGGACTGTATCAAAAGCTTGTGCGAAAGGGCTTTTCGCGCCGATCGGCAGAGCTTGCCGTTTTGCGCATGAGTGAGCTTGGATATATCCGCGAGGACGAGCAGGCAAGGGCGCTTGCCGCCTCGCTCGTCCGACGCAACCTTTGGGGGCCGCGCCGCGTTCTGACGGCGCTTTGCGCCAAGGGCTACTCCCGAGAGGATGCGGAAGGGGCGATCGCCTCGGCGTGCGAGGCGGGCGAGATCGATTTCGCCTCGTCAAAGCGCGCGCTTCTTGCAAGGGAAGCCAAAAAGGGAGCGCCGCCCGAGAAGCTTCGGGCGACGCTGTATCGCTACGGATACTAAAAGCCCCCTTCCATAAAGTGGGTGCGGTGTCAACGAGTTGACACCGCACCCTTTGTATTTTTATTTACAGAAGATTTTCGTCGTAAACGGCTCGTGCGCCGCCGATGAACTTCGGGCGCACGCGCGCCGCCGAGAGCGGAGCCTCGCCGATCCTCTTGACCGCAAGACGAAGCGGAACGGCAACCTCCTTCAGATGCATACCGATCAGGGTTCCGCCGATATCAAGCCCCGCGTCTGCGCGGATATGCTCAAGGGCGATGGGAGACTCAAGCGCGGCGTAAACGGCGGTGGCAAACGAGCCGCCCGCCTTCGGCTGAGGCAGGACGTTGACGCACTCGGCGAAGGGAAGCGCCCTTCTCTCAACGATCAGAGCGCGGTTCAGATGCTCGCAGCACTGCGCCGCAAGGTAGATCCCGCGCGGAGCGAAAACAGAGAGAAGTCCGTCTACGATCTCTTTTGCCACCTCGGGGCTTGAGCTCGTTCCGATCTTATCCCCGAGCACCTCGCTCGTCGAGCAACCGACGACGACGATGCTCCCCTCACTCAGCCCTGCCGTCTCGCAGAGCTCTGTTGCGGCGGCGACCGCCGCCTCTCGAATCGCGTTCATGAGAGTTCTCCTTGTTTTTTTGAATTTAGAGCAGCTCGGCAATCAGAAGATCGAGCCGCACGCCGGGGTCCGCCCCCGCCTTGACGGCGAGATCGGCCTCTCGGCAGATCATAACGGCGCGTCCGAGCACCGCACCCGAGCGTGCCCTTGCGCCCTTGACGTAGAGCCCCGCCTTGTATTCGTTCATCGAAAGGGCAGAGGCGATCGAGGAAACCGATCCCCCCTCGGCAAGCAGGAGGGATACGGCGGTGAGGTCGGTGAACAGACGGGTCAGCTGACCGAGCACGAGCATCGGCTCGACCCGTCTTCGTCTGAGATCGTCAAGGCAGGCGTATGCCGCGCGGCGATCCCCCCTCAAAAGGGCGTTGGAAAGCCCAAAGGCGTCGTCCTCGGCGGTGGAGGAGCAAACGAGGGTCACAAGCTCGGGGGTGACGGTATGGGTGTTGTGCACGCGGCAGTAGCAGGCGAGCTTTTCGATTTCTCCCGCAAGGATCTCCATTCGATGCCCGACCCGAGCGAGCATCGCACGCAGAGCCTCCCCCGTTGCGCTCAGTCCCTCGTGCGCGAGATGGCTGTTTAGCCAAGCGAGAAGCTGGGCGTCGGTCGCAACGTCAAAGCAAACGACCTTGGCGTAATCCGAAAGACGCTTTAAGAGGGAGGAGGGGCGCTTTGGCGTTCCGGGATCAAGCTCGGCTTGACTTGCGCGGAACAGCAGGACCGCATAGGGATGCTCGGCGACCAAAGCCGAGAGCGAGGCAAAGGCGTCGAGCGCCCCCTCTTTCATCGACTCAAAGTCGGCACGATCCCATTCGATCAGCTTGTAGTCCGCCATCATGGGCGGGCTTTTGACGGCGTCGAGAAGCAGGTCGAAATCGATCGTGCTCCCCTCAAGGGTCAGATGGTTAAAGGGCAGAAGAGCGGGGTCGGTCAGAATGCGCTTTCGCATCTCCTCGCTGTAATGGCGCTTGAGATAATCCTCCTCGCCCACAAAGAGATAGATTCCGCCGAGATCCTCGCCTTTGAGATGGGCCTTCAGCTCCTTTTGCGTCATTTTGCATCCCTCCTTGGCTCGGCGTCAATGACGAGCTCGGTCGTCTGCGGAGCGCCGCCGATTACCGATCGGAAGCAAAGGCGAAGCGAAAGCCCGCCGCTCGCGTGATGCTCGACCTCGACCGATTCGGTCGTAACCGTCATATCAAAGGAAAAAGGGGGAACTTGGTAGAGGGTCTGCTCGGTCTGTCCCTCCTTTAACGTAAGCGAAAGCGAGACGGCACCGCTTCTCTTGACGGTTACCTCCTTGCCTTTCGCTCGGATGCGGTTGAAGATCCGCCCTCCCTCGGCATTTGCAGTATAGGTCAAAAGCGTCTCACAGGGAAAACGGCGCAGGCATCCCTCGCAAAGAGAGGACATCTCGACAATCTCGCCGTCCTCTTGCGTCACCCGACTCGTTTCCCTGACGCTTACGCGAAGCTCAGAGTTCTTCACAGAGTCCCCTCCTTTCCGATCATTGACAATGCGGGATAAATCTAAGGATCGGGCAGAGAGAGCCACCCGATCCTTATCCATTTTTATTTACGGGCGCGTCCGCCCGACTGGCGTGCCGAGCTTCTCGGATTGACCATCATGCGCCAATCCAGCTCGCCGCGGCTGAGAGCGAGCACCAGGATCTCGGCGGTCGCGATGTTGGTTGCGATCGGAACGTTATGCACGTCGCAAAGCCTCAGAAGCGTAGCGTCGTTCTCTGCGATGCTGTCCCATCCGTTCTTCTCCTCGGTATCGCGGAAATAGAAGAGGAGATCGATCTCGTTATAGGCGATACGGGAAATGATCTGCTCGCATCCGCCGGTGCTTCCGGACATCATCATCTCGATGTCAAGCCCGGTCGCCTCCTTGACGTACTTTCCGGTCGTTTGGGTCGCACAGATCCGATGACGGCTCAGAATACCGCAGTATGCAATGCAGAACTGCGCCATCAGCTCCTTTTTGGAATCGTCGGCGATCATTGCGATTTCCATAGTATAGGCTCCTCCTCGTCAATATGTCAGGGCGTCAGCCGATCAGACTTTTGATCAGGCGTCGGCGCTTGATTTTGAGCTTTTTAAAGGTAAGGCAAAGCGGTGCGTTCTCCCCCGCGATGCGTGCGGCAAGGCTTCTGTATGCGCGCGAGAGGTTGTCCCTTTTCAGCGAGATGCCGTCCCCCGCCGCCTCGCTTTCCGCGATCGTCAGAGAGTCGGGGAGGATCGCGATGAGCGGAAGTCGGATCTCGTTTAGCCACGGAAGCACCGACGGGATCCTGCTTTTCACGCCGGGATAGCAGGGGAAGCGGTTGACGACGAGCTTTCCATCGGTTGCCGTCGGCAGCGAGAGCGCGGCCTCAGCGGCGGCGCGAAGCGAGGCGGGGGTCGTGTCGGTTACGATCAGGGTCAGGTCCGAAACAGAGGCGGCGCGGAGCGCCAAGGTACCGAAATGCGAATCAAAAACCGTATACTCTGCGCCGATTGCCTCCTCGGCAACGCGGATGGCGCGCAGAAGCTCGGGCAGCGTCGGGGTGCGCTCGAACTTGAAGGCGCCGGGGAGAAGGAACAGACCGTCTCTTTCCTTAAGGGGAACGGCGACGCGCGAGGCGTCGATCCGACTGCCAAGGAGATCCCCGATATCGTAGAGAAGCGAGGGAGCGCATGCGACAAGAAGATCGAGCGAGCGCCCGGTCGTACAGAGATCGGCGAGCAGAACGCGCGCGCCGCGCTCGGCAAGGGCAGAGGCAAGATGCGCTGCAACCGAGGATTTGCCGACACCGCCCGCACCCGAGGTAACGAGGATCCGCTTCGTCTGCATGGCTGCCTCCCGTCCTGTTCTTAGTAAATCTATTATACATGATGTTCTTCGGTTTGTCAATTCCCATATACCAGGAATTTCTCTCGGACGCCTCGATTTTCTTTCAATTCTCTATTGACAAAGCGCGCGGATTATGATATGATAAATGAAAAGAAATCTTTAAGTCGGTACCGTGATGCCGACAAGATGGACCATCGCTGCTGCCGCGCGGGATCGCCGCGGCGGATGCCTCTCGGGCGGCCTTCGCTCGGGGTCTGTCTTGCCGCTCTCGGCAAGGCTTTTTTTGTGAAAAGGAGGGGACATCATGGAACGTCATCTTCACGGTGCAAGGATCTATCTAAACGGCTCTTTTGTCCGTGCCGACCTTTTGATCCGTGATGGAATGATCGCTGATATCTCGACCGTGATCGATGCTCCCCGTGCTGAGGCTGTGTCGCTTGACGGCCTTGTTCTCTTTCCCGGTTTGACGGACGTGCACGTGCATTTCCGCGAGCCGGGCTTTTTGTATAAGGAAACGGTTGCGAGCGGAAGCGCCGCCGCCGCGCACGGTGGGTTTACGACGGTTTTTACCATGCCGAATCTTTCCCCCGCCCCCGACTCTGCCGAAAATCTTTTGCCTCAGCTTGAGGCGATCCGACGGGACGGGAGGGTCCGCGTTCTTCCGTACGGAACGATCACGGTTGGGCAAAGAGGCGAGGCGCTCTCGGATCTCGAGGGACTTTCCCCCGACGTCATCGCCTTTACTGACGACGGACGCGGAGTCCAGGACAGGGGGATGATGCGCGAGGCGATGAAAAGGGCCAAGGCGCTCGGAAAGACGATCGTTGCGCACTGCGAGGATAACAGCCTTTTGCGCGGCGGCGTCATCCACGACGGCGCGTACGCGAGGGCAAACGGCATCCCGGGGATCTGCTCGGAGAGCGAGTGGCGGCAGGTCGAGAGGGACCTGGCGCTGGTTGCCGAGACGGGATGCGCCTATCACGTCTGTCACGTTTCGAGTAAGGAGAGCGTTTCCCTGATCCGCGAGGCAAAGCGCGCGGGGCTTGACGTCACCTGCGAAACGGGCCCGCATTACCTGACCCTATCGGACGCCGACCTTCGCGACGAGGGACGCTTTAAGATGAATCCGCCTCTGCGCGATGCCTCCGACCGAGAGGCTTTGCTTGAGGGGCTTGCCGACGGGACGGTCGATATGATCGCCACCGACCA
>JAFYMH010000161.1 GCA_017556685.1 Clostridia bacterium
AAATATGTAGACCTGGTTTTTTCTCAGAAGATACTGATCCGACAGTACTTCGTTTGGCGTGAATTCTCTTGACATTTCTTTCGTCCGTCCTTTCGTGAGTTTTTTGTTCTTTCGTAATATATAACGGCGTGAAGCGGGATTTTTCGCAGAAAATGACGGTAGAGATCAGCGAGCTTTGCGCGTCCTGTTTTCTCGGCGCATTTGCGTATGCCGTCGCGTGCCTTTTGCGCGCGATCGCCGAGCTTTTTCTTTTTGGCTACGAGGTAAGGTATCTTCGACTTCGAATTGCTTCTCGTGTGAGATGTCCTGCTTTTCTCTCGGGAGGTCTTGCCTGGGTCCTTGATGTGCTTACGGCGCTCCTTGTTTCCTTATGCCTTATCCTGTACGATTTCGGCGTGCTTTCGGGGGGAATGCGCCTTGTACATTTTGCCGCCTTTGGGATTGGATTCTTCCTTATGGGGCGTATATATCGGCGCTTGCTCCTTCGGATCATCTCGCCGATCCTGTGCGTCGCGCTTGATCTTGTCCTTTTGGCTTTTGGGGTTGCTCTCTTTCCTTTCCGCGCCGTTTTTTTGGCGATTTCGCACCTGATGCGGCGATTGCTCTTGCTTTGCCGCGCAGAATATGGTAAAATAAGAAAAAAACATAAGATCAAGCGATTTACGGCTCGTCAGATCACATTAGCGCAATCTGCTTTTCTTCCGTCTGACGCCGTTAATATGCAATAATGAGGAACGTGGAATGGACGAGATCAGAAGGATTAGCGCCAAGGAGATCAGTGAAACTATTTGCAGACTGTTTACCGAGGCAAATCACTCGCTTGGAGGAGACGTCGAGTCTGCTCTTTGCAGGGCTGAGGCGGGTGAGACCGACTCGGTTGCAAGAAGCGTTCTGTCCTCGCTTCGCGAAAATCTTTCGATTGCGGCAGACCGCGGTGTTCCTGTTTGCCAGGATACCGGAATGGCGGTCGTTTTCGCCGAGCTTGGCTCGCTTGTTCACGTTGAGGGGGATACGCTTGAGAGTGCCGTGAACGCGGGGGTGCGCGATGCCTACACGAACGGAAGGCTTCGTATGTCTGTCGTCCGCGACCCGCTTTATCGGCGTGAAAACACAGGGGATAACACTCCGTGCATTTTACATATCAGAACCGTTCCCGGCGATCGGCTTACCCTCACGGCGGCTCCAAAGGGCTTTGGAAGCGAGAATATGAGTCGGCTTCTTATGATGACTCCGTCAGCGTCCGAGGATGACGTCGCTTGCTTCGTCCTCGAGAGCGTTCGGCTTGCAGGGGGCAATCCCTGTCCTCCGATTACGGTTGGCGTTGGGATCGGCTCTGACTTCGAGGGATGCGCCCTTCTCGCAAAGCGCGCACTCACGCGCTCGCTCGGCGAGCCGTCGGATGATCCGAGATACGCGGCGCTTGAGGCGCGGCTTCTTCGTGAGATCAACGCTCTTGGGATCGGGCCTCAGGGATTTGGCGGGGTGACGACGGCTCTTGCCGTGCATATCGAGCATGCGCCGACGCATATCGCAGGACTCCCCGTTGCCGTGAATATCAATTGCCACGTCGTTCGCCATCGCACCGCCGTCCTTTGAGTTCTTTGACCGCCGTTTACCGACATGATGATGTCTCTATTCGGCGGTTTTTTTATTTTTTAATGAAATTTGACGATTTTCAGGTAATAAAATCGCATTTTTTGTGCATAAATACACAATATAAGCGGCATTTCCATTGACAAACCAATCTTGAAATGCTAAAATACTTATATACTGAGGAGGGAGAAGATCATGGCAAGCGAAAAGGCTTTTGAAAACACGTCTGACCGCTCCTTGGATGCGTATCTTTTTCATCAGGGAACGCATACCCGTGCGTACGAATATCTTGGTTGCTCTGCGATCCAGCTTGAAAACGGGTATTCCTATACCTTCCGTACTTGGGCGCCTGGAGCCCTTTCCATTTCGGTCGTCGGCGACTTTTGCGACTGGCATAGCGGTCTTCCAATGACCAAAATTACCGACGGTGGGATTTGGGAGCTCGTAGTTTTCTCTGAAAAAAGCTATGATGGACTTGCCTACAAGTTTCGGATCGCCTCGCCGCACGGTATTCACATGAAAGGGGATCCGTATGCCCGCGCATCAAGGGGCGGAGATGACGGTGCTTCGATCATCACCAAAAGGAGCAGCTTTCCTTGGCAGGATAGCGCATGGCTTTCCGCAAGAAAAAGGACGATCTGCTCGAAAAAGGGAAGGTACCTTCCGACCCCGATCAATATTTACGAGCTTCATCTTGCCTCCTTCGCCCGTCGTGAGGACGGAGGCTACCTTAGCTACCGTGAGCTTGCCGAGCGCCTTGTCGGGTACGTCAAGGCTCTCGGCTATACCCATATAGAGATCCTTCCGATTACCGAGTATCCCTTCGATGCCTCCTGGGGCTATCAGGTTGGAGCCTTCTTTGCTCCGACCTCGCGCTTCGGCACGCCTGATGACTTCCGCGCGTTCGTTTCCGCCTTTCACAGGGCGGGGATCGGCGTTATTTTGGATTGGGTTCCGGCGCATTTTCCGAAGGATGCTTGGGGACTCTTTGAGTTTGACGGCAGGCCTCTTTACGAATATCAGGGAAAGGATCGGATGGAGTCGCGCTCCTGGGGAACGAGATTCTTTGACGTCGGCCGGGAGGAGGTTCAGAGCTTTCTCATCTCCTCGGCGATGTTTTGGCTTCGCGAGTTCCATATCGACGGACTTCGGGTCGACGCCGTTTCTTCGATGCTCTATCTTGATTATGACCGTATGCCCGGTGAGTGGGTGCCAAACTTCTACGGCGGCAACCTGAACCTCGAGGCGATCGCATTTCTCAAAAAACTGAATCAGACGGTATACGGCGAGTTTCCCGACGTTTTGATGATCGCTGAGGAGTCGACTGCCTTTGGACGTCTTACCCATCCGGTTTCAAGCGACGGCCTTGGCTTTGCTCTCAAATGGAATATGGGATGGGCAAACGATTTTTACGATTACCTCTCGCTTGATCCTGTCTACCGCAAGTATCACCATACGGCGCTGAATTTTCCATTGATGTATGCCTTCGGCGAAAACTATGTCCTGCCGATCTCCCACGATGAGGTCGTGCACGGTAAGCGCTCGCTGATCGGAAAGATAAGCGGGAGCTACGAGGACAAATTTAAGCAGATGCGAACGGCTCTGCTATTACAGATGACATATCCTGGCAAAAAGCTTCTCTTTATGGGAACCGAGTTTGCTCAGTTCAGGGAGTGGGATTACGATAGCTCGCTCGAATGGTTTATGCTCGAGCACCCGAACCACTTTGCCATGCGTGAGTACGTGGCGTCGCTTGGTCAGTTTTATCTTCAGGAGCCTGCTCTTTGGGAGCAGGACTTCGTCGAGGATGGATTTTCCTGGATAGACCCCGACGATCGGGACCACAACCTCGTTTCCTTTCGCCGAAGAGCGATCGACCGAAAGGAGCTGATTGTCGTTTTGTCCTTTTCGGGGGCTGAGCTCAGAGGATATAAGATCCCCGTTTTTGACAGGGGAGAGTATGAGATCGTCTTTGAGTCTCTTGGCTCTGGATCGAGCTTGTCAAGTCCCCTTACCGACCAAGACGGAAATACGGCACTCACGCTTGATCTTCCGCCCTTTGCAGGTGTCGTTATCAAGCGCAAAAAGAAAGCAGGGCGCAAGAAAAGGTCGTCTTAATTATCATTTTGAATTCATATATGCGGAGGTGGACCATGTACTGTAAAAAGGAATGCATCGCCATGCTGTTGGCAGGGGGACAGGGAAGTCGGCTCTACGATCTTACAAAGCAGACCGCAAAGCCCGCTGTCAGCTATGGCGGAAAATATCGGATCATTGATTTTCCTCTTTCCAACTGTATCAACTCCGGAATTGATACGGTCGGTGTTCTGACGCAATATGAGCCGCTTGCGCTTAACGATTATATCGGAAACGGCGCGCCTTGGGACCTTGACCGCGCCAGAGGCGGCCTCAGCGTTCTTCCCCCGTATCAGAACGGCAGAAATGCAGATTGGTATAAAGGAACGGCGAATGCCATCTTCCAGAATATCAATTTCATCCGCAAATATGACCCGGATTACGTCCTGATCCTTTCGGGAGATCATATTTATAAGATGGATTACCGTAAGATGCTTGCCTACCACAAGGCGCGCGGTGCGGCATGCACCGTTGCGACGATAACCGTACCGATCGAGGAGGCGTCCCGCTTCGGAATCTGCAATACGAATCCCGACGGCTCGATCTACGAGTTTGAGGAAAAGCCCGCGCAGCCGAAGAACGATCAGGCTTCGATGGGTATTTACATCTTTAATACGAGCACGCTCATTGATTATTTGGTGCTTGACGAGGCGGATCCGAATTCCTCAAAGGATTTCGGTAAGAACGTTATCCCGAATCTCCTTCGTTCGGGTGAGCGCCTCTTTGCATATCCCTTCTCGGGTTATTGGAAGGACGTTGGGACCATCAGCAGCCTCTGGGAGGCAAATATGGATCTCCTTTCCGATTCTCCCGAGCTTCATCTGAGCGACAAGTCCCTCCGTATTTATTCAAAGAATACCGCAAGACCGCCGCAGTTTATCGGCGCGGGCGCCGAGATCAGAAACTCGATGATCTCCGAGGGCTGCATTATCCACGGAACGGTTGAAAATTCGGTCCTGTCGGGGGGTGTTGAGATCGCACGTGGGGCATACGTTTCTAATTCTGTGATTTTGTCCGACGTTAAGATCGAATCGGGCGCCAAGGTCTGCTTTAGTATCGTTGATAGCGATTCGGTCATCGGTACCGGCGTTTCGGTTGGAAACGAGAAGGGCGATCGGAGCGATATTACGGTCGTTGCAAAGGGAAGCTGTCTGACGCTTTCTCAAAATAACGAGAACGGAGGATCCACGAAATGAGCACCAGCGGAATTATTTTTTCAAATCTGAGCGACACGACCCTCTCGCGTCTGACCTCCGACAGAACCGTTGCGGCGATTCCGTTCGGGTGCCGTTACCGACTCGTTGATTTTGCTCTCTCTAACATGGTAAACTCGGATATTACCGATATCAGCATCGTTGCCAATTATAATTACCGCTCTCTTACCGAGCATATCGGAAGCGGTAAGGACTGGGATCTTGCCCGTCGCGACGGCGGAATCAAGACGATCTCCCCCTATCAGTGCGCTCATTCGGCAGACGCGCCGATGTATTCGCACCGCCTTGAGGCGATCCTTAGCATGTCAGAGCATATTTTCGGTATGAAGAGTGACGTCGTCGTCTTATCGGACTGCGACAATATTCTCAACATCGATCTCAATGCCGTCATTTCGGTTCACAGGGCGAACGGAGCGGATCTCACCGTCGTGACCGCCCCCTGCACCCCAAGCTACTCGGCGAAGCTTCCTCAGATGATGCTCAAGACAAATGAGGACGGCAAGGTTATCGACATTGTCAAGTCAACCCATCAGACCGCCTCGCATCCCGAACGCTCGCTCAACATTTTCGTTGTGGATACGGTTTATCTGCAGCAGATCATCGAAATTGCCAAGGCGCATAATTATCGGAGCATGACCGACGATATTCTCATGAAGGATACCGAAAGCTCAAACTTCTACTCCTATTGCTACCGCGGCTTTGTCGCACCCGTCGGAACCTTTATCGATTATTATGAGAGCAGTATTCGGATCGCGACCGATCCCGACGCGCGTCTTTCGCTGCTCGGTCGCCGCGAGCGTCCGATCTATACCCGCGTACATAATTCGGCGCCGAGTCTTTACAAGGGGAAGGGGAAGGTCACAAACAGTATGATCGCCGACGATTGCGTCATTATGGGAGAAGTCGAAAATTCGATCCTCTTCCGCGGCGTTAAGGTTGGACGGGGCGCCGTTGTCAAGAATTCGATCCTGTTCGGTAATTGCATCATCGGAGAAAACAGCTCGGTGAACTGCATCGTTGCCGATAAGTCGGTAACCATCTCGGATTCCTGCCATCTTTCGGGGCACGATACGCTCCCGTTCTACGTCAGTAAGGGAAAGCACGTCTGATAGGAGAGATTATGAAGCTTTTATACGTAACGAGCGAGGCCGCACCCTTTGCGGCAAGCGGTGGACTTGGGGACGTTATGGGGGCGCTTCCGCCTGAAATGAAGCGGGCGGATCCCTCGGATGACGTTCGGGTCATCATGCCACTCTATAAAAACAAAATGTCCGAAAAATATGTTTCTGCCCTAAAAAAAGTATCGGAATTTAACTTTTCGTACGGGTGGAGAAGCGCATATTGCGCCGTTTATGCCCTTGATCATCAGGGCGTCGTTTACTATTTCGTCGATAACGAGCAGTATTTTAACCGTCCGAATCTCTACGGTCAGTTTGACGACGGCGAGCGCTTTGCGTATTTTTCTCTCGCAGTCCTTGAGTTTTTGATCCGCTCTGATTTCCGCCCCGACGTTCTTCACGCAAACGATTGGCAAACCGCACTGACCGTCGTGTATCTTAAGACGAAGTACCGCGGTGTTTCCGGGCTTTCGGGTATCCGAGCCGTATTTACGATCCATAATATTGAGTATCAGGGGAAATTCGATCTTTCCATTCTCGGGGATATTTTCGCGCTTGACAGCACCTTTACGGGAATCGTAGAGTATGACGGATGTATCAACCTGATGAA
>JAFYMH010000162.1 GCA_017556685.1 Clostridia bacterium
CGCCTAAATCTGATGCGCCCCATAAACAGAGGCTGTCTCAAATTCGAATTTGAGACAGCCTCTGTTTTGTTTTTCGTTCGGTTATGCCGAAAGGAAACAGCCCTTATCTGAATTAAAGTCCAATCGAACGAAGATACTTTCTCGAAATATCAATGCACTCCATCGCGGTAAGCCCCTGGCTCGGGCGATCCTGCTCAACGACGACCCACTCGGCGCCCGCTCTCTCTGCCGCCTCGACGATGGGCGGGAAGGTCTGCATTCCGTGCCCAACGGCGCGGAACTCGAAGGCGGCGGTGGCGTTGACCTTCTTCTCGATACCGATCAGCTCGTACATCCCGTCTCTCGACGCGCCCTCCTGCTTATAGAAGTCCTTGAGATGCACGACGGGTGCTCTGCCTGCGTACTTATCAACGTAAGCGACCGGATCCTCCCCTGCGACCTTGACCCAGCAGGTATCAAGCTCGGTTGCAAGAAGATCGGCGGGAATCGAATCGTAAAGAACGTCGAGTCCGTACCCACCTTCGATCTGAACGAACTCAAAATCGTGGTTATGATAAAGGAGCTGCATACCGTACTTTTTCGCAGTTGCTCCGATCTCGCGGATCATCTCGATGGTTTTCGGGAAGGCGGCGGTATCGGGGCGATACTCCTCGGCAATATAGGGAACGACGATGTACTTGATCCCGATCTCCCGATAGAAGGGGAACACCTCCTCGGGCTTCTCGTACATATCCACCATCGGCACGTGCGCCGAGAAGGGGATGAGGTCAAGGCTGTCAAGCACGCCCTTGATCTCGGATGCCGAAAGCCCGTAATCTCCGGCAAGCTCCACGCCGTCGTAGCCCATCTCCTTAATGCTCTTCATGGTTGCCGCAAAATCCTTTTCGGCAAAGTCGCGGACCGAATATACCTGAACACCGACCTTCATGCTTTCATCCTCCGTTACCCCCTTGGGGGTTGTTTTGATACCTTTATTATACTCGCATACGCGCCAAGTGTCAAGGGAGAAGGAAAAATTCCCCAAAATGCGGTATAGCCGAGCCACCCCCTGCATAGGATGTCACGAAACAGAAATCGGAGGTGTACGTACAGATGCCGGAGCATTCCATTTATCGGGAGATCGCCGAGCGGACCGGCGGCGATATCTATATCGGAGTTGTCGGCCCCGTCCGAAGCGGGAAATCGACCTTCATCCGACGCTTTCTTGAGGTCGCGATCCTGCCGAGCATCAGGGACGAGGGCGACCGCACCCGAACGCTTGACAGCATGCCGCAGGCGGCGAGCGGCCGGACCGTGATGACGACCGAGCCGAAATTCATCCCCGACGAGGCGGTGCGCGTCACGCTTGGGGGAATCGGCATGCGGCTGCGCATGGTGGACTGCGTCGGCTTCCTCGTTCCCGAGGCGCTCGGGGGCGAGGAGGAGGGGACTCCGCGCATGGTGAAAACTCCCTGGAGCGACGTACCGATCCCCTTCGCGGAGGCTGCGGAGATCGGCACGCGCAGGGTCATCTCGGAGCATTCGACGATCGGGATGCTCGTGACCTGCGACGGAAGCATTGCGGGGATCCCTCGCGAGAGCTACCGCGCGGCGGAG
>JAFYMH010000163.1 GCA_017556685.1 Clostridia bacterium
GCTTGCATAAACAAAGAGGGGATGCCACACGGGCATCCCCTCTTTGTTGGTGCGAGAAACGGGACTTGAACCCGTACGGAGAAATCCACACGCCCCTCAAACGTGCGCGTCTGCCAGTTCCGCCACTCTCGCATTGGACGAGTGTTATTATACATGACGGGAGTGGTTTTGTCAAGGCTTTTTCCAAAAGTTTTTGAGAAAGATTTCGCTTTTTTTCGGTTTTCCCTTCTTTCGGCATCAAAAGTGCGGAGTTTTTTCGTTTGGCTTCCGAATATTTACAAATTCCTATGGTAAAAGCGCAGAATCTGTGCTACAATATATAGGATAGAAAGCACCGACGGAGGATGAGATGGGACTCTTTTCCAAGATTTTTGGCACCTATAGCCAAAGACAGCTGAAGTATAATAAGCCGATCGCCGACAAGGTTGACGCGCTTGCCGAGCGCTATGCCGAAATGGACGACGGCGAGCTTCGCTCGCAAACGGCACTCCTGAAGGAGCGCCTTTTAAGCGGCGAGACGCTTGACGATATTCTGCCCGACGCCTTTGCGGTCGTTCGTGAGGCGGATGCGCGCGTGCTTGGCAAGCGCCCCTTCCGCGTGCAGGTCGAGGGCGGAATTCTGCTTCACCAGGGGCGGATCGCCGAGATGCGGACGGGAGAGGGTAAAACGCTGGTCGCGACCCTGCCCGCCTACCTCAACGCGCTTACGGGAAAGGGCGTTCATATCGTCACCGTCAACGACTATCTCGCAAGGCGCGACAGCGAGGAGATGGGACGCGTTTACGGATTTCTCGGGCTTACGACCGGTCTGATCGTTCCGGGCGGCACGCCCGACGAGAAGCGCGCCGCCTACGCCGCAGATATCACCTACGGCACGAACAACGAGTTCGGCTTTGACTATCTGCGCGACAACATGGTGGTCTACCGCGAGCAGATGGTCCAGCGCGGGCACGCCTTTGCCATCGTTGACGAGGTGGACTCGATTCTGATCGACGAGGCGAGAACGCCGCTGATCATCTCGGGTGCGGGGGAGGATTCGACCGATCTTTACGGAAAGGCCGACAAGCTTGCGCGCTCGCTCACGAGATTCGTCATCAAGGAGATGGACACCAAATCAAACAACGATGACGTTCGCGAGGACTATATCGTTGACGAGAAAGCAAAGAGCGTCGTTCTGACAAGACACGGTATTGCTAAGGCGGAGCGCTTTTTCGCCCTTGAGAATCTTTCGGATCCCGAGAACTCAACCATCAATCACCACATCAACCAGGCGATCCGCGCACACGGCATCATGAAGCGCGACGTCGATTACGTCGTCAAAAACGGACAGGTCGTCATCGTCGACACCTTCACGGGCCGTCTGATGCCGGGCCGCCGCTATAATAACGGACTGCACCAGGCGATCGAGGCGAAAGAGAACGTCAAGATCGAAAAGGAGAGCAAAACGCTCGCCACCATCACCTTCCAGAACTATTTCCGTATGTACGGCAAGCTTTCGGGCATGACGGGTACGGCTCTGACCGAGCAGGAGGAGTTCCGCGAGATCTACTGCCTTGACGTCGTGGAAGTGCCGACCAACCGCCCGATGATCCGCATCGACCATAACGATGCGGTCTACCGCACCGTGCGCGGAAAATACAACGCGATCCTTGAGCAGATCCGGATCTGCCACGAGAAGGGACAGCCGGTTCTCGTCGGAACCGTTTCGATCGACAAGTCCGAGCTGCTTTCCGAGCTGCTGAAGCGAAACGGCATCAAGCATACCGTTCTCAACGCCAAGCATCACGAGCGTGAGGCAGAGATCATAGCCCAAGCAGGTAAAGAGGGTGCCGTTACCATCTCGACCAATATGGCGGGACGCGGAACCGATATCACGCTCGGCGGAAACGCCGATTTCATGGCAAAGAACGAGATGCGCCGCCGCGGGATCGATGAGGCTCTGATCGCCGAGGCAAACGGCGAGAGCGTGACCGACAACGAGGCTCTGCTTGAGGCAAGACGGCTTTACAGAGAGCTTTACGGGCGCTTTAAGACAGAGATCGAGCCCGAGGCCGAGCGCGTACGCGAGGCGGGAGGACTCTTCATTTTGGGCACCGAGCGGCACGAGAGCCGACGGATCGACAACCAGCTCCGAGGCCGCTCGGGGCGTCAGGGGGACCCCGGTGAATCGCGCTTTTTCCTCTCGCTTGAGGACGATCTGATGCGTCTGTTCGGCGCAGAGCGGATCTATGGGATCATCGACCGCCTCGGCTTTGACGAGAATACCGCGATCAACGCGCGCCTGCTTTCGGGCGCCATTGAGAGTGCGCAGGGGCGCATCGAGGCGCAGAACTTCGGGCACAGAAAGAACGTGCTTGAGTACGACGACGTCATGAACCAGCAAAGAGCACTGATCTACAAGCAGCGTCGGGACGTGCTTGACGGAGAGGACATCCGCTTGACCCTTGAGGGTATGATCGTTGATGCGATTGCGGCGGGGGTTTTGGCATCCTTTGGAGAAAACGGGCTGATGCTACAGGAGCTGAGGTCGAAATTCTTCGGATTCCTCGTTGCACCCGGCGAATGGGAGGGGGGCGATGCGACCCCCGACGAGATCACCGAGAGGCTCACTGAGCGCGCGCTTCGGCTTTACCGCGAGAAGGAGACGCTCTTTGGCGCGAGCGCGTTGCGTGAGATCGAGCGCGTGATCCTCCTTCGCAACGTTGATGCAAAATGGATGGAGCACATTGATGCAATGGATGAGCTCAAGGGGATCGTGGGACTGAATAGCTATGCACAGAGAAGCCCGATCGCCGAGTACCGCATTGAGAGTGCGAACATGTTTGACGACATGATCGAGGAGATCCGCGACGGAACGGCGAGAATGCTTCTGACGGTTATGCCCTCGGCACGCCCGATGCAGCGCGTTCAGCTTGCAAAGCCGACCGAGGCGACCCTTGCAGGCAAGCGGGCAGAAAAGGCTCCGACCGCAAAATCCGCGCGGAAGGCGGGGCGCAACGATCCCTGCCCCTGCGGAAGCGGAAAAAAGTTTAAGAACTGCTGCGGAGCGGAGTGAGCCATGGGATTCGGACTTCTTTTTATCGGCTATATCTTCTATCTTTACGTTCTTCCCGTCGGAACGCAGTTCCTTTCGGTTGCCGCGGCGATCCTTCTCCTTGCGCTCTACAAGCTTTCTCGCTATCATGCGGGCTTTCGCCGCGCCGCGTACCTGGCCGCCCTGCTCCTTTTGCTTGGGATCCCGTCGCTCATTGATACTCTGCTCGGCATTTCCTTCCCGAGCGAGCTTTACACCGCCTTTGCCGCGGCGGCTTGGGCGATCCTTGTCGTCTTTCACCTCCTTACGTTCGGCGCGATCGCCGAGCTTGCAAAGCGTACAAAGCTCTTTCGCCTTGAGGTCGCGGCAACGCAGAACCGACTCTTCAGCGCCGTTTTTTGCGTGCTTTTGCTTCTCAACGAGCTTTTGACGCTTCCCCTGCTTTCAAGGCTTCCCGAAACCGATGCAAACCGCATCCTGATCTATATTCTGATCGGAAAAGCGGTGCTTGGTCTGATCATCGTCGGGCTCAATCTCGTGATGCTCTATAGTGCTTACATGCGCTTCTGCCCACCCGGAGAGGAGCAGAGGGGCATCCGTGAATACGAGCAACTCTTCAGCTCCAAGGATAAGGACAAGCCGAGCGGGAAGGGGAACGACAAATGAAAAAGCAATCGAACCAACATAAGCACCTGGGTCTCGGCATGCTTGCCTTGGGGCTGATCTTCCTTTTTACACCGACCGTCAATCTCATCGATCCCCTGCCCGATTTTATCGGCTATTTCCTCATTGCGCGCTCGATCTCGGTCGCAGGTGAGCTGACCCCCTACTTTGCCGATGCGCGAGAGCGCTTTCAAAAGCTTTTTTGGGTCTCGGCGTCAAAGCTCGCCGCACTCGTCGTTATGCTGACGATCTATTCGGGCGACATAAATCAGCGCTCGATCATCACGGTATTTGCCGTCGGATACGCCATCGTTGAGGCAATGTTGCTTCTCCCTGCCTTTTCGTTTCTCTTTGAGGGGCTGTTCTATCTCGGCGTGCGACACGGATGCGACAGCACCATTGAGCGAAGGGGGGGACTGCACCCCGAGCGGCTTGCCCGCCTGACCCTTGCTTTCCTCGTTCTTCGTCAGCTTGCCGCGTGTCTTCCCGAGCTTGCACTCGTTCCGATCAGCGACGGGGAGGAGCAAAGTCTCGCAAGGATGATGCTCAAAGCGTACCCGATCCTTCTTTGCTTCTCTGCCGCCGTCACGCTCGCGCTCGGCGCGATCCTTTGGGTTCGCCTTGCGGCGTATTTCAGGCGCATAAGACGGGACGGTGCCGTCGAGAGGGTCCTGCTTGCCCTATCTGAAGACAAGCGCGAGCTCATCTTCCGCCGTCGGGAAAAGCAAACGCTTCGCTTTGCCGGGATCCTTGCCGTTTGTGCGGCGCTCTTTGGGATGGATGCCGTGATCGACGGGATCAATCTCGTTCCCGATTTTCTCTCGGGGCTTTGCCTCTTTTCCTTCTTTTTGGCAATCGGTCGGCGCGTACGCGGCTATCGCCTCGGCGCGGCGCTTGCCGGGGTCTACACCGCCGTTTCACTTGGTGCGCATCTCTTCTCGCTTTCGTTTTTTGAAAGGTTCGATATCCTCGAGCTCTATGCTCGAGGGGACGACGCCGTACGGCTTTACCGCTCCTATCTCACGCTTTCTTTCGTTGAGCTTTTGCTCTCGCTCGGTCTTAGCGTTCTGCTTGCGCTTGCGCTCTGCCGGCTCGTTCCGCACGTTGCGGGCTCGGTCGGTGAGGAAACCTCCCTACAGACACGGCGGCTTCACCGATCGATGAAGCGAGAGGCGATCCTTGTCGCCCTCTTCCGTGCAACGTCGGCTATCGCTTGGGTGGTTTATCTCTACTACGCTCAGTTCACGAAAACGATCGTTCTCGACCCGGGTCTCATGGGTGGCTCGATCAGCTCGAACGTTCCGCTCGTCGACGGGCTTTGGCTTGTTCCTCCCCTTCTTTCCGCCGTCGAGCTTTCGCTCGTTCTGCACCTGACGGGACGCTTCCGCACCGAAAGCGAGCTGACCTACTCGGAGATCTAAAAACGCCTATCACGTCAAAAACCCCCTCGATTGCATCTGCAATCGAGGGGGTTCTCTCTTTATAAGCTTCAATTAGTCGGATAGGTAACGGTTACGCCATCGTGCGTAGCCTTGCCGTACACTCCCTGACCGCCGCCGTAAAGCTGGTCAAAGGCACACAGAATCATGTGATCCTCGCCCTCGTTGTGTACGTGGTTGTCGTCTACGACCTCGTTGCCGTTGGCATCGGTCGGATGTCCGTAACGGGGGTTCGAATATGCCGAGTTGCTTACGCCTGCCTGCACGCGCACGTAAGGCCAGCTCGTGCCTGCAAACTCGCAGTAGGTGTAATTCGCCCAGTCGCCGTAGATGACTTCAACGTTCTCGCAGGTAAGCTGAGGAGCTGCGGCGAAGGTTGTGCCGTCTACAATCTCGGTTGCGCCGCTGTTTCCGATCAGCATGCCGGCTCTGCGATAAGCATAGTACTGATAGGAGGAGGTCACGTCGTTATAAGCGTCGATGCGGCAAGCAACCGTCGTATCCTTGACGACGATTTCTGCGCTCGTGCTCGCTCCGCCGATCAGACCGCCGATCGAGTTATCAAAATCGCCCCACTGTGCGGCAATATTGGTCGATGCGTCAATCGTGCAGTTGGTAATCGTGATTTCACCCGATGCCCATCCGACAAGACCGCCGGCATAATACTGATAGTCTGCAACGTTGGAGTTGATAACGGTGATGTTCTCAAAAGTGGTATTGTGCGCTACCGCCGCAACGGTTCCGCAAATGGCGCTCTCGCCCGAGATGCTTGCGGCGTCGAGAACGAGATTCTTGACGGTTGCATCCTCAAGCTGACCGAAAAGTCCAAGTCCGCAGTCGCTGTAATAATAGCCGTTGTCAAGCGCCCAGGTGTTCTGTGCCATGTTTTTGATCACGTGACCCTGACCGTCGAACGTCCCCTTAAAGGACTGATCGTTGCGGTAGGAGCCGATCGGATCAAAGCAGACTGCCTCGCCGTTTTCATCCACAGCAAAGAGATCAACGTCGCAGTCAAGCTTGACGGTCTTGCCCTCAAAGGTCACGGGCAGAGTGCCGAGCCCCTCGGTCGAATAGGTCGCGGGGATACTGCCGTCTGCAAGTGCCATAAGACCTGCAAACGCCTCGGCGCTCGTCAGCGAGTACTCGGTTTCTTCGGGGTCATACCAGGAGATATCAATGGTGCCGTCCCAGGTGTCTACAGAGGACGGATACTCGCCCGCAAGCTGAGTTGCAAGGATGGTGATATCAAACGCGCCACCGAGATCAAGTCCCTGATAGTCGTTTCCAACGCTTGCCCCATCCATTTTGAGAGCAATTCCGAGATAGGCAACCTCGCCTGCCGAAAGCACACCCGTGGTCGTGCTCTCGATGGTATTGACAAAATCCGCTACGGTTCCGACCTTGACGTATCCCGCAAGACTTCCGTCAGTGGGGTATGCAAGCTCGCTTGCGCTCGGGAGCACATAGACGTCGATGACGTCGGCAAGCTCCGAAAGCTCGTTTTCGGAGATGAATTTCGCCATCCACTTCAGTGCAATGGTTCCCTCGTTCTCGACCTTCAGGATCTTGACGTCGGTGTAGCCGGGCTCCCACTGCTCGTAATTAAAGATCGGCGCGTTGCTTTCCTTGATGGAATTCCAGGTGCCGTCCTTTTCGAGCAGCTCAAGATCGATCTTCAGGGTTCCCGAGGAGATCTTGTTTCCCGAACTCGTTACGCTGTCGGTAAACCATGCAAAGGTCGTTCCGAGCAGCATGACAAAGCAAAGCAAGAGAGCCAGGATGCTCATAAGCAGAGCGGATCTGGTTGATCTCAGTTCTGACATTCGTTTTTCCTCCACTAAAAAAGTTTCTTTACTTGAATTTCGGCTGTTAGCCGAAGCTTCGACTGTGTTAGTTACCCTCTTCCCTTTTTCTCGCTCATCGCAGAAAGCTCCGCCCGCAAAAGGATCAGAGCTGCCATGGCGCGGCGGCTCCCCTGGCATCCGCCCGAAAGCGAAAGACGCGACAGGCGCAGGGCCTCTTCCTGCAAGGCGCGGTAGAGGAGATAAAGGCGTGCCGTATTGACGCTATGATAAAGGATCAGGATCAAAAAGGGGAACAGAATAAAGGTGACGTACCCGCGAGGCGTTCTCATCAAGGCAAAGTATTTGCCAAGGTTCGGGATCTTTCCGACGTACCTGCCAAGAACCGCGCTCGGCGTGACGGTTGCCTCGTCGCTGACGCCGTTTTTGGTTCCGTAGGTCTCGTAGCCGAGAAACTCCCCGTTTTCGCCGGTCTTGACGCTTCGGATCCTGTGGGTGATCGTCTCGCCGTAGCTATCGCGGTTAGCCGAAATAAAGGCGATGATGTCCCCGACCGCAAGCGCGCTCGCATCCTTTACCTTTTGGATGAGAATGACGTCGCCCGCATTAAAATGTACCTTATCATCCTTGTTCTTTTCGGAAAGACTCATCGAGTCGGTCCGCACGATGTAAAAACGGGTGCCGAAGATGCTTCGCTCGTTTCGGTCGACGGTTGAAACGGTAAAGAGGGTAAGGACGACCATCAAAAGCGTAAAGGCAACGACGAGCATGGTGATACAGCGCAGGAAGAATTCGAGAGGATTTTTCGCATTTTGTCTATACTTCACAGCGCATCCGCTCCTTATTCCCTACGAGTAAGCCGTCGATCAAACAGGCGTTTCGATGCCGCCCGAGCTCTCCCGTGCTCGCTTATTTTTGCCGATTCGCGCATTCCCAAAGCGCAATGATAGGGGCTTTGATGCCCAAAACTGTGGAAAAATCTCCCTTTCAAGGTTTTAGGTTGCTATTATAGCACACTATTTTTTGTTTTGCAAGGGGTTTTTGAATAAATTTTGGCGTCGGAAATCGACAGTGGCTGCCATTTTGCTCTGTTTTTGTCTTTTTTGACGCGGCCCAGAGTCCCCTTTCAAGCGATTTTCGCTTCCCTTTTTCAAGCCCCCTTGTGTAGTGATCACTACAAAACAATTCAGCAACCATGCGGTTTTTTCGGCTCTCATCCCTTCTTTTCGGGCGATGCGGGATCGAGCTTTTGGATTTGACCCTCCCCTTCCCTATGCCTTCATTTGAAAATTTTCAAAAAAATTGTTAAAATTTTATGAAAAAGCCTCCCTCGGCAGAAAAATTCTGCCGAGGGAGGCTTTTTCGTTCTGTTTTTTTGCTCTCACAAGCTCTATTGTCCTCGGTAACGGTCAAATAGAATTCAAAGGGAGAATTCACCGCAAGGCCGTCCCATCCCCCTCGAGGGATGGGACAGACCTTAGAGGATTCAGTTGGATTCGTTCAGCACGGTAACCTTTTTGCTCGGGTTTGCCGCTTCAGCCTGCTCAAGAGTTGCATAGTAAGTAACCTTACCGGACTTAACGCATGCAGCTGCATTCAGCTTACCTTCTACTACCATCTTGGAACCGGAGTTCACAACGAGAGTAGGAAGCGCGTAGCCTGCAGAGCTGTAATCGTAAACGTCAACAGCATAGTCGCCGTCGAGATTGCGATCGTTAGCCTTGATAGTGGTAGGCGCAGTACCCTTGATAGTTACCTTACCGCTGTTGGTAGACAGAGTGTAAGAAACGGTTGCGGAGTAATCAAGGTTAGTACCGTCAAGAGTCATTGCGGTAAGACCAAGGTTACCATAGTTCTGAACAAGGATTGCATACTTGCTTGCAGCAGAATCA
>JAFYMH010000164.1 GCA_017556685.1 Clostridia bacterium
CATGACGGTCGTTTTCAGCGAGCGTGAAAGCACCGAGCAAGAGATCCTCTCCGCCGTTTCGCGTGCGGGCTTCTCTGCCGAGGTGCTTTTGCATCCCGAGTCGGCGCCTCTTCCCGACGAGAGGGCAGACCGCTGTCTTTTGCGCAGGCTGATTCTTTCGCTTCTCTTGACCGTCCCCCTCTTTTATCTGTCGATGGGGCATATGCTCACGCTTCCTTTGCCCTCCTTTTTCTCTCCCCACCATGCTCCGTACGCATATCTTTTCACTCAGCTTTTGCTTGCCCTTTCGGTTGCCCTTGTCAATTACCGCTACTTTACGGGTGGGTTTTTGGCTCTGATCCGTAAAAACCCCAATATGGATTCGCTCGTAATGCTCGGATCGGGCGCGGCGCTCCTGCATGGGATCGTTTTGCTCTCGGGCGCAGTTTTGCTCGGAGAGGCAGAGGCACAAAGGATCGCCATGAACGTATATTTCGAGGCTTCGGCAATGATCCTTTCGCTCGTGCTCGTCGGGAAAACCCTCGAGGGGCGGGCAAAAGGGAAGACCTTGTCTGCTATCCGTGCGCTCGCTGCGCTTGCTCCCGATCGCGTGACCGTACTGCGAGATCAGGTTGCCGTCGAGCTTTCCGCAACTGAGCTTGTCCCAGGGGACGTCCTGCTCCTTCGCGTGGGCGACCGCGTTGCCGCCGATGGGGTGATCGTCGGAGGCTTTGGAAGCGTGGATGAATCTCATCTGAGTGGCGAAAGCCTTCCGCTTGAGAAGACCGTGGGGGATCCCCTTGCCGCAGGCTCTGTCATCTGTGACGGCTCGCTTCGTATGCGCGCAGATCGTGTCGGCGAGTCGACCTCGCTTTCCGAAACGCTTCGTATGGTGCGACAGGCGGCGGCAGGGAAGGCGCCGATCGCAAGGCTTGCCGACCGCGTCAGTGCCGTTTTCGTGCCAAGCGTTCTTCTCGTCTCGGCTTTGACCTTTCTTGTCTGGCTTTTTTCAAGCGGCGTGACCGATGCGCTTTTGCACGCCGTCAGCGTGCTCGTGATCTCCTGCCCCTGCGCGCTCGGGCTTGCAACGCCGACGGCGATCATGACTGCAACCGGACGGGGCGCCGAGCTTGGGATCCTCGTCAAATCTGCCGCCGTGCTTGAGATGCTCGGGGGGATCGATTGCATAGCCGTTGATAAAACCGGAACGCTCACCGAGGGGAAAATGACCGTGATGCTCGCGGCGGCGGCGCCCGGTGTCGATCCCGCACGTCTTGCACGTGTTGCATACGCGCTCGAGTCGCGCTCGGGGCATCCGATAGCTAAGGCGATAACAGAATATTTTGAGGGCACCCCCGACGTTGAGCCCGATGGATTTTCCACCCTTCCCGGAAAGGGCCTTTACGGAAAACTTGATAGAATGCATTGCTTTGCGGGAAACGAGGCGTTGCTTTTCGGGGATATGGAGATCGAGCTTGATCCGCTCTCAAAGGAGACCGAGCAGATCCTTTCGGTCGGCGCGACCCCTGTCTATTTCTCGATGGGAGAGGAGCTTCTCGGGGTTGTCGGTGTCGGCGACCGCATCCGCGCGGATGCCTCTGACGCGCTATGTGACCTTCGGGCGCTCGGCGTGAGGACCGTCATGCTCACGGGCGATCATCTCCGCTCGGCAGAGCGCGTTGCGCGAGAGCTTGGATGCGACGAGGTCCACGCAGGGCTTTTGCCAAGTCAAAAGGCAGACGAGGTGCGCCGCTTGATTTCGCATCATCGCGTTGCCATGATCGGTGACGGGATCAACGATGCCGAGGCACTTGCCTCTTCTGATGTCGGGATCGCCATCGGTGCCGGTACCGACGTTGCCATTGCCTCGGCAGACGTGGTCTTAAGGCGCTCGCGCATGGCAGACGCCGTGACCGCCCTTCGTCTCGGACGGGCGACCCTGAAAAACGTCAAGGAGAATCTCTTTTGGGCGCTCGTTTATAACGCCGTTTGCATTCCGATCGCGGCAGGTGCGCTCTCGCCCCTCGGAGTAACGCTCCTTCCCTGGATGGCGGCGCTCGCGATGTCGCTTTCCTCGCTTTTCGTCGTTTCAAATGCGCTCCGGCTTCGGCGCTTTCGCTGAATTCGATCGACCGTCCTCTTGCCCGAAGCGGCAAGGGACGGTCCTGCCTTTTTTTGATGCTTTCGGTAAAGATTTTCAGGGGAATTTCTGTTGACAAATTTCGTTGAAAATGTTATAATCTACGAGGAAAACTGCTTTCGTTTATGTTAAATATGTAACAAATTAAAATATCGGAGGACGACCGTGAACTTTCAGAAAAAAATGCGTGGAGTGAGACTTGCGCATCGGAAATCGACCGAGCGGCAATCGGCGCTCAGAATGCCGCCGCCGTCGCTTGTGACCTTGCCCATGTCCATGCATATCGGCGCTCCCGCAAAACCGATCGTAAAGGTTGGGGATCCCGTTTTCGTCGGGCAGAAGATCGCCGAGGCGAGCGGCTTTGTCAGCGCGGCGGTTTTTGCATCGGTTTCCGGAAAAGTCAAAAAGCTTGATACGATGACCGATTCTCTCGGACGGACGATCGAAACGGTCGTCATCGAGAGCGACGGTCTTATGACTCCCCTTGAGGGGCTCTCACCCCGAGAGGTGAATACTCCCTCGGAGCTTTCCGATGCCGCACGCGACGCGGGACTCGTCGGACTTGGCGGAGCGGGCTTCCCGACTGCGGTGAAGCTTGCAGCTCAGCCCGAGAGGGTGTCGCACGTCGTGATCAACGGTGCCGAGTGCGAGCCGTATATCACCTCGGACACCCGAACGATGGTTGAGGGTGCCGACCTTCTTGCCGAGGGCGCAGAGCTTCTATCCCGCATCTACGGCGCCGACGTCATTTTCGGCGTTGAGAAAAACAAGCCCGAGGCGATTTCCGCGCTTCAAAAGGCGATTTGTGGAAATCCCCGTGCATCGGTTAAGGTGCTTCCTTCGATCTATCCCCAGGGCGGCGAGAAGGTTCTCGTATACAACTGCATCGGGCGGATCATCGGGGAAGGGAAGCTTCCGCTTGACGTCGGTGCGATCGTTGTCAACTGCACGACCCTGTACAAGCTGATGGAATTTATCAAGACCGGTATGCCGCTCGTTGAAAAGACGGTAACCGTTGATGGCAGTGCGATCCGCGAGCCAAAGAACCTGACCTGCCCGATCGGAACGCCGATCGGCGAGCTGATCGAGTTCTGCGGAGGATTTTCGCGCGAGCCGCGCAAGATCCTGTAC
>JAFYMH010000165.1 GCA_017556685.1 Clostridia bacterium
ACCGTGAAGCAGCCCTATCTTGAGCTTGGCAGAGTAACGACCACGCACGGCGTTCGCGGTGCCGTTAAGATCGAGCCCTGGTGCGATTCTCCCAAAACGGTCGCAAAGCTAAAGCAGGTCTACCTTCGCTCCCCCGACGGGACGTTTTTGAAAAAAGAACTGAAAAACCCCTCGGTCTCGGGCGAGCGCGTGATCGCCTATATCGGAGAGGCTTCGTCGATCGACGACGCGCTCCTGCTTCGCGGAAAAACGCTCTACGCTGCGCGCGAGGACCTTGAGCTTGCGCCGGGGCGGGTCTTTGTCGCGGATCTCATCGGGCTTCCCGTTATCGATCTTGAAAGCGGGCGCACCTACGGCACCGTCACCGAGATCCTTCCCTCTCCCTCCTCGGATCTTTACGAGGTAACGACCCCGAGCGGAAAAAAGGTACTGATCCCGGACGTCGGGGAATTCATTAAGGAGCGCGATCCCGAGCGAGGTGTTTTCGTTCGTCTGATCCCCGGTTTTTTTGAAGATGAGAATTGACGTTTTAACCCTCTTTCCCGAGCTTGTCGACCGCATTCTGTCCGAGAGCGTGGTCGGGCGCGGCAGAGCGGCAGGGCTTTTTTCGGTCGTCTGCCATCAGATCCGCGACTTTGCACAAAACAAGCATAACAACGTTGACGATACCCCCTACGGCGGCGGAAACGGAATGGTCATGGCGCCGGGACCGATCAAGCGCTGCTTTGACGATGCCGTCAAGGATGCTCCCGACGGTGAGCGCCGCCGCGTGATCTATCTCTCCCCGAAGGGCGCGCCGCTTACGCAGGAAACCGTCGAAAGGCTTGCCGAATACGATCGGCTCGTGCTTCTCTGCGGACATTACGAGGGGGTGGATCAAAGGGTGCTTGACGCGATCGTTGACGAGGAGATCTCGATCGGCGATTACGTTCTGACGGGAGGCGAGCTTCCTGCCTGCGTTTTGACCGACGCGGTCGTACGCCTGATCCCGGGGGTCCTTGCCTCACCCGAATGTCACGAGGACGAGAGCATCTCCTCGGGGCTTCTCGAATATCCGCAGTATACCCGTCCCGCCGTCTGGGAGGGGGAGGCGGTTCCCGAGATCCTTCTTTCGGGGGATCACGCAAGGATCCGCGCTTGGCGCCTCCAAAGATCGCTTGAGCTGACCGAGCAGCGCCGCCCCGAGATGGCGCTTGCCTGGAAAACGGCGCATCCGCCGAAGGAGAAAAAGCAGAGAAAAGGAAAATCAAGGCAAAAATCGGATGCGTAATGCAACAAAGCGAACCACGAGTGCCCTTTCTTTCGCTCTGTTTTTCGGCATTTTGACGATTTTCGGACATTCTCTTAATTTCAAATGAAAAATCCCTTGATTTTAAGCCGTGCCTTTGCTATAATGTATTTGTAATTTTGTACGATTTGACGCCCATAACGTCTGACAAGGAGTGAGCCTATGATCTCTCGCAACGTAAACATCGTGAATAGCGTCGGTCTGCACGCAAGACCCGCAACCTTCTTTATCCAGAAGGCAAACTCGTATAAAAGCTCGATCTGGGTGGAGAACGAGGATCGCCGCGTCAACGCCAAGAGCCTTCTCGGCGTTCTTTCGCTCGGCATCGTGAAGGGCATGACCATCACGCTGATCGCCGACGGTCCCGACGAGGCCGATGCGCTTGCCGGGCTTGCCGATCTCATCCTTTCCGGCTTTCAGGACTAAGTTGGCTCGACGTGAGCCCAAGCGGTCGAAGTGCGTCCTTTTCGCGCGTTGACCGCTCTTTTTATTCTATGAACGCTGAAGTAAAAAATCCAAGGCTTTCGGCTCTGCGTGAGAAGGCATTGACGCTTCCCCTCTCCCCCGGCGTATATCTGATGAAAAACGGCGAGGGCAAGGTCATTTACGTTGGAAAATCCCGAAAGCTCAAAAACCGCGTGACAAGCTACTTTACAAAGCAGCACCCGTCGCCGAAGACCGCGCGCATGGTCTCGCTCGTGCGCGACTTCGACTATATCCTCTGCGACGGCGAGATGGAGGCTCTGACGCTTGAGAACACGCTGATCAAGGCGCATTCCCCGCGCTATAACATCAAGCTGAAGGACGCCAAGTCCTACCCCTATATCAAGATCACGGCGGAGCCCTATCCGCGCGTGATCGTCACGCGCACGCGCACGCAGGACGGCGGCCGCTACTACGGGCCCTACCGCTCCTCTGCCGCGGCGCACGAGGCGCTTGAGACCGTCAACCGGATCCTTGCCCTGCCGACCTGCCGCCGCTCGTTCCCAAGGGACATCGGCCGCGACCGTCCCTGCCTTTATCGGCAGATGGGCAGATGCGTTGCCCCCTGCGCCGGCGGGATCGACGAGGGTGAGTATCGCGCTCTGATCCGCTCGGCGGCAAGGATCCTTGAGGGGAATACGAAGGAAACGAAGGCAGAGCTTGAGGGGTCGATGCTCCGCGCCGCCGAGCGCGAGGCTTTTGAGCTTGCCGCGCATTACCGCGACGGCATCGCCGCGCTCGATCGGCTCGGCGACCGACAGAAGGTCGTTTCGGATGAGAGCGTCAGCCGCGACGTCTTTGCCCTCTACGAAAACGAGCTTTCGGGCGTGCTTGCGGTCCTTTGCATCCGATCGGGAAAGCTGATCTCAAAAAACGAGTTCCTTTTCTCGGCAAATGAGCTGACCGAAACCGAGGATCTTTCGGCTCTGCTTCACGCATATTACCGCGAGATCGCCGACTTCCCGCGCGAGATCCTGACCGATTTCCCCCTTGACCGAGAGGAATCAGAGGCGCTATCCGAGGCATTTAGCCGTCTGGCGGGCTTCCGCGTGCAGCTGCGGATGCCGAAGCGAGGCGAGCTTCGCGAGCTTTGCGATATGGCTCTCTCAAACGCAAAGCAGCGCGCCGAGGACTACCGAAGCGAAAGCGAGCGCAAGGACAAGACCCTCTATCTTCTCTCGTCGATCCTTGGGCTTGAGGTTATCCCCGAGCGCATTGAGGCGTACGACATCTCAAACCTCGGGCGCGAGCATATCACGGCATCAATGGTCGTCTTCTCGGACGGAAAGCCGAAGAAGTCCGACTATCGGACCTTCCGCATCAAAACGACCGAGGGCATCGACGATTACGGGGCGATGCGCGAGGTCATCTCAAGAAGACTCTCGCACATCGGGGACGGAAGTCCGTCGCTCGGTGAGCGCCCCGATCTGATCCTGCTTGACGGTGGCGCGGGGCACGTCGGTACCGTAAAGCCCCTGCTTTTGGAGATGGGATACGGCGATATTCCTCTCTTCGGTATGGTCAAGGACGATTTTCACAAGACCCGTGCCATGACCGACGGAGAGCGAGAGCTTGGGATCGCCCTCGAGCAAGCCGTCTACGTTCTGATCTATCGCATCCAGGAGGAGGCGCACCGCGTTGCCGTCTCGCATACGATGGGGGCAAAGCGAAAAACTCTCTCGCGCTCAAGCCTTGAGGCGATCCCCGGCATCGGCCCCGCAAAGGCAAGGACCCTTCTTAGGGGCCTTGGCTCGCTCAGGCGCCTGTCCGAGGCAACGCGAGATGAGCTTACCTCGCTCCGCGGTATCGGTGAGCGGGATGCCGACGCCGTCATCGCCTATTTTGAAAGCAAAAATAAGTCGAAGCCGAAAGGTGGGAAAACGACATGATGAGAATTATCACAGGCCTCGCACGCGGCGTGCGCCTTGCCTCGCTTGAGGGTCTTGCGACCCGTCCGACCGCCGAGCGCGTCAAGGAGGCGATCTTCTCCTCGATCCAGTTTGAGATCGAGGGACGGGCGGTGCTCGATCTCTTCGGAGGCTCGGGTCAGCTCGGGCTTGAAGCGCTGTCGCGCGGTGCCTCGCGCGCAATGTTCGTCGACAGCTCCCCCGAGGCGATGGCGATCATCAAGGAGAACGCGAAGAAGACCGGCTTCTTTGAGGGTTGCCGATTTCTGATCAGCGACTACCGAAGCTATCTCCGCAAGGCGGCGGGGCGCGACGCCTACCACCTGATCTTCCTTGACCCTCCTTACGCCTCGGAGCTTGTCGGAGACGCCCTCTCGCGTATTCTTGCAGGGGGGATTGCCCTGCCCGGATGCCTTATCGTCTGCGAGAGCGGCTCGCCCGAGATCTTTTCCGGATGCGAGGAGCTTGCGTCGCGCTTTGAGATCGTTAAATATCAGCGCTATGGCATCGCGCATATCCACATCCTTCGCCTTCTGCCCGAAAGCGAGGAATCTCCGTCGTGACGGTCGTTTGTATTCCGGGGAGCTATGATCCCGTCACGCGCGGGCATCTCTCCCTAATCGATTATGCCTCGCGCATCGCCGACGTCGTTTACGCCGCGATCTTTATCAACCCCGACAAGACCTATCGCTTTTCGCTCGACGAGCGCCTTGCCCTGCTTTGCCATGCCTGCCGTCCCTACCCGAACGTGCGCGTGGTGAGCGACCCCGGAACGGTTGCCGATTTTGCAAGGAAAAACGGCGTCACGTACCTTCTGAAGGGGGTGCGAAACGAAGCAGATTTCCTCTACGAGCAAAAGATGGCGGATATCAATCGCTCGCGCGGAGTCGAAACCCTTCTTCTGCCTGCCGCCCCCGAGCTTTGCTCGGTCAGCTCAAGCGAGCTTCGCCGACGGCTCGACGAGGGAGAGGCGTACGGAGAGCTTTTGCCGCCCGGACTTGAGGGGAAGATCAAAACTCTTTTGGACAAGCCTTGACAAACGCCCCCGACGGGATATATAATAATTAGTATGCAATTCAATCCAGCCGAAAGGATACCGTTTCAATGATGAAGGAAAAAATCGAGGCTCTGCGTGCGCGCTTTGCAAGCGAGCTCAGCGACGCCAAAACGCCCGAGGCGCTTGAGGCGCTTCGCGTTGCATTCCTCGGGAAAAAGAGCCCTGTCTCCGATCTGATGAGCGAGCTTCGCAACGTTCCGAAGGAGGAAAAGGCAGAGGCGGGACAACTGATCAACTCTGTCAAGAGCGAGATCGCCGAGGCGATCGCAAAAACCGGAGACAAGCTTAAGGCCGAGGCGCTTCTTGCCGAGATCCGCTCTGCCAAAAAGTATAACCCGACCCTCCCTCGCCGTAAGAAAAGCGGCTCCTACCATCCGATCACGCTGATCCAGCGCGAGGTCGAGGAGATCTTTATCTCGATGGGCTTCACGGTCGAGGACTATCCCGAGATCGTTGACGATTACCATTGCTTTGAGGCGCTGAATATCCCGAAGCACCATCCTGCACGCGATATGCAGGATACCTACTATATCGAGAACGGTCAGCTTCTTAAGACCCACACCTCGGCGGCGCAGAACCACATCATGAGAAAATACGGCGCGCCCCTGCGTGCCATCTTCCCCGGCCGTTGCTTCCGCAACGAGGCGACCGATGCCTGCCATGAGAACACCTTCTTCCAGATGGAGGGTATCATGATCGACGAGAACATCTCGATCTCGAACCTCATCTATTTCATGAAGTCGATGCTCTCCGAGGTCTTCCGCCGCGATATCAACGTCCGTCTTCGCCCGGGATTCTTCCCCTTCGTCGAGCCCGGCTTTGAGCTTGACATCAGCTGCCTGATCTGCGGCGGCAACGGCTGTCCCTCCTGCAAGAACTCGGGATGGCTTGAGCTCTGTCCCTGCGGCATGATCCACCCGAACGTTCTGCGCGACGGCGGAATCGACACCGAGCGCTATTCGGGCTTTGCCTTCGGTCTCGGACTGACCCGCCTTGCCATGATGAAGTACGGCATCAAGGATATCCGCGACTTCAATTCGGGCTCTCTCAAGGCACTTTCCCAATTCCGCAGCAACTGACGTCGAAAGGAGAACAAGGAATGCTTCTGTCCATGAATTGGATCGGCGATTTCGTCGATCTTAATGGCCTTGACAAAAAGGCTCTGATCCATCGCTTCACCCTCTCGACGGCAGAGGTCGAGGAGATCATCGAAAAGGGTGCCGATACCTATGGGGTCATCGTTGCCGAGATCGCCTCGATCGAGAACCATCCGAACTCGAAAAAGCTCCACCTGCTGAAGATCAACACCGGCGCCTCCGAGCTCGTCGACTGCGTTTGCGGTGCGCCGAACGTTCGCCTCGGCATGCGCGTTGCCTTTGCAACCGAGGGCGGCTGCGTCGCGGGACATGAGATCACGGCGGCGACCGTTGCGGGCTTCCCCTCCTTCGGTATGTGCTGCTCCGAGGCCGAGCTCGGCATCAGTGCCGACCATTCGGGACTGATGGAAATCACCGAGGACGTGCCGCTCGGAACCGACATCAAGAAGATCTACGATCTTGACGATATCATCTTCGAGGTCGATAACAAATCCCTGACCAACCGCCCCGACCTTTGGGGACATTACGGAATCGCCCGTGAGTTTGCGACTCTGTCGGGCAGAGCGCTTGGGGCGCTTCCTCTGCACGATACGGGCGCATACGCCTCGCTTCCCGCTCTGCCGATCACGGTAGAGGAGCCGAGCCTTTGCTACCGCTACAGCGGGATCACAGTCGAGAACGTCACGGCAAGGGTCAGCCCCGTCAATATGCGGATCCGCCTCTTCTACTGCGGCTCGCGTGCGATCAATCTGCTTGCCGACCTGACCAACTACGTCATGATGGAGCTCGGTCAGCCGATGCACGCCTTTGACCGCCGCCGCGTGGATGCGATCGAGGTTCGCCGTCTGCCCGAAGCATCGGCGTTCAAGACCCTTGACGGCATCGAGCGCACGGTCGATGAGAGCACCCTGATGATCTGCTCGCACGGAAAGCCGGTTGCGATCGCAGGCATCATGGGCGGTCTTGACTCCGA
>JAFYMH010000166.1 GCA_017556685.1 Clostridia bacterium
GCGTGCACGGTCGAATAGTCGAACTCCACGCCCTGGCCGATACGGATCGGACCCGAGCCGAGCACGACGATCTTCTTGCGGTCGGTAACTACCGAGCGGTTGCCCTCACCAGAGGTCGAATAGAAGTACGGAATATAGCTCGTCTCGTCTGCCGCGCAGGTGTCGATCATGTGGTAGACCGGGAAGAGCTTTTTCTCGCGGCGCATCTCATACACCTTAAGCTCGCTCGTTTCCCAGAGCTTAGCGATGAACTTATCCGAGAAGCCCATCTTCTTTGCCTCGGCAAGGATCTTCTCGTCGAAGGGATCCTTCGCAACGCGGCTCTCCATGTCGACGATGTTCTTCATCACAAAGAGGAAGGGGCGGCTGACGAGCGTCAGAGAGAAGATCTCGTCGATCGAGACGCCAAGGCGCATCAGCTGGGTCACGGCGCAGAAGCGGTCGTCGCGTCCCTCCTTGACGTACTCCTTGATCTCGTCAATCGGCATAGTGTCAAACTTAGCGGAATAGAGGTGGCAAAGTCCGGTCTCAAGCGAGCGGACCGCCTTGAGCATGCTCTCTTCCCAGGTGCGGCCGATGCTCATGACCTCGCCGGTCGCCTTCATCTGGGTTCCGAGCTTGTTGTTGGCATCCGCAAACTTGTCGAAGGGGAAACGAGGCATCTTGGTAACGATATAGTTGAGCTTCGGGGTAAGATCTCCCGTTGCATCCTCGGTGATCTTGATCTCGTCAAGCGTCATGCCGACGGCGATCTTTGCGGTCACGCGGGCGATCGGGTATCCGCTTGCCTTGCTCGCAAGCGCCGAGGAGCGCGAAACGCGGGGGTTGACCTCGATGACGTAGTAGCGCATCGAATTCGGGTCGAGCGCAAACTGAACGTTACAGCCGCCCTCGATCTTCAGAGCGCGGATGATCCTAAGCGCACTGTCGCGAAGCATGGTATACTCGGCGTCGGTCAGCGTCAGGTTCGGAGCGACGACAACGCTATCGCCGGTATGCACGCCGACGGGATCGATGTTCTCCATATCGCAGATCGCGATGGCACGGTCGGTCTTGTCGCGCATGACCTCGAACTCGATCTCCTTATAGCCGCGTACGCTCTTCTCAACCAGCACCTGATGCACGGGGGAAAGCGCGAGGGCGTTCTTCATGATGTCAAGCAGCTCTGCCTCGTTGTCGGCAAAGCCGCCGCCGGTTCCGCCGAGCGTGAAGGCAGGACGGAGAACGACGGGATAACCGATCTTCTCGGCGGCTTCTCTTCCCGCCTCGACGCTCTCGGCGATCACCGACTCGATGACAGGCTCGCCGATCTCCTCGCAAAGCTCTTTAAAGAGCTCGCGGTCCTCGGCGCGCTCGATGCTCTCGCTGCTCGTTCCGAGAAGCTCGACGTTGCACTCGTTGAGCACGCCCTTCTTCTCGAGCTGCATGGCAAGATTCAGTCCGGTCTGTCCGCCAAGTCCGGGGATAACGGCGTCGGGGCGCTCGTAGCGAAGGATCTTCGCCACGTACTCAAGCGTCAGCGGCTCCATATAGATCTTATCGGCAACCGAGCGATCGGTCATGATGGTCGCGGGATTGGAGTTCGCCAGAACGACCTCGTAGCCCTCCTCCTTCAGTGCAAGGCAGGCCTGGGTCCCCGCATAGTCGAACTCGGCAGCCTGTCCGATAACGATCGGACCGGAGCCGATGACAAGGATCTTCTTCAAATCGGTTCTTTTCGACATAATTATTCTCCTTCGCCTTTCGGCAGTTTTTAATCGTTTCTAAGCTTTTCGGCAGCGTATACCGTTTTCCCGCCGACGAGCGTCATTTGGATCTCGCCAAAGACGTGCATCCCCTCAAAGGGAGTCGCCCGTCCCATGGACAGAAAACGGCTCGGGTCGATCCTATAGCTCTTTTCAAGGTCGACCGCAAAAAGATCCGCCGGCATGCCGACCCCGATCCGTCCGCCCGAAAGTCCGAAGCGGCGGAGAGGTGCCTCGGTCATCGCGTCGATGACGCGCGAAAGCGGGATCCTTCCCTTCAGAACAAGCTCGGTATAGAGCACGGGGAAGGCGGTCTCAAGACCGACGACCCCCATCAGAGAGCCTCTGAGTCCCTTCGACTTCTCCTCGGCGGAGTGCGGTGCATGGTCGGTGGCGATCATATCGACCGTCCCGTCGGCA
>JAFYMH010000167.1 GCA_017556685.1 Clostridia bacterium
CCTCTGCCTCCTCCATATAGTGCGTGGTGAGAAGGACGGTACAGGAGCCGCGAAGCTCCGAGATCACGCCCCAAAGCTCGCGCCGCGCGAGCACGTCAAGCCCAAGCGTCGGCTCGTCGAGAAAAAGCACCGAGGGCTCACCGACAAGCGCCATCGCGATGCTGACACGCCTCTGCCAGCCTCCCGAAAGCCGCCCTGCCCGTCTGTCGAGCACTCCCTTAAGTGAAAAGCGTCTTACAAGCGCATCCAGTCGTTCCTGCCGCGCCTTCCGCGAAAGCCCGTAGATCCCCGCGAGCATCAGCAGATTCTCACGCACCGAAAGCGACGGCGCAAGCGCCGTTTCCTGAGGTGACACGCCGATCAGGCGTTTGACCGCCGTTTCGTTTGCAATGCTTCTTCCGAAGAGAAGGGCATCCCCCTCGCTTGGCTTAGAAAGGCAACAGAGAAGCTTGATGAGGGTGCTTTTCCCAGCGCCATTGAGTCCGAGCAGGGTAAACAGCTCCCCCGCGCGCACCGAAAGGTCGAGCGGCTCGAGCGCGGTGACGCTCCCATAGCGCTTCGAGAGTCCCCGCGTGACGATCGCATCCATCGGTCTTCTCCCTTCATTTCGTTTTTTAGCAGTATAGCACGCACGGAAGGAAAAGTCATCCCCCCTCGCGCCATCGGTCGGTTTTGGAGCGCAAACGGCAAAAGGAACCGCACGGTGCCAAGGCATCGGGTGCGGTTCCTTCAACGATCAGACCGTTTAATTTTCCAGTTTCGAAATTTCTGCCGCGACGATCTGCGGCGGATAGCTCAGCATGACCTGACCGCTGTATCGAATGCAAACGACGTCTCCGACCGAAAGGGCGGTGCGGTCGATAGGCTTTCCGTGTTCGTCAAGGTAAACGGTCTCGGGCGGCGTATGCACGATATGGGTGCCAAAGGTGTAGGAGCTTTCGATCACCTCAACGGTGATCCGCTCGCCGATCTCGGTGATGCGCGCCGTCATCGAAACCGAGCCGTCGAGCCTAGGCGACTCCGACACCGAGAGAAGAAACGGCAGGGTCAGCACCGTGAGTGTGGCGAAAAACAGCATTTTGAATCGATTTCGTTTCATATCGGTAGCATTCCCCGAGGCTTTGGCTTTGATACGCCAAAATTATCTTCGGCTTGCCCTTGCGTTACAGACGTCGCAAAGCAGCTGCCCGTCAAGCTCGTAGGCATCGGTAAAGCAAATACGCCTGCCGCATCTGTCGCAGGCGGTAAAGCGGTCGCGGCAGACGGCGCAGACCGTCTCGCCCCGCTCCTCCTTCGGGTCGGGGAAGAAATGCGAATAACACTGCTCACATTCGGGCAGATCGTCGTAGCAATTCTCGCAAAGCACCCGATCGTCAACGATATAGCGATCCGACTCGGCAAGCGGAATCGGCTCGCGGCAAAGGTCGCAGGGCACGTAGCTGTCAAGGCAGGACGCGCAAAGCCGCACGCGCAGGGGATCGTCGGGATGAGCAAAGACCGCCTCACCGCAATCCTCGCAATCGTCAAGACGCTCGTAGCAGCCAAGGCACACGGTGTGCCCCTCTGCCGACTCGGTCGCCGCAAGCTCGTCGATGGCACCGCAAAGCTCGCAGACGGCATGGCTCGTTTTACACTCGGAGCAAAGGAGCGAAAGCGCCGTTTCGTCAACGAGATAGACCTTGCTTCCGCAGAGGTCGCATTCGTCAAGCCCATCGTAGCAGCTCTCGCAAAGGACCGCACCGTCACAGCGGTAGAGCTCCTCGGGAAGCAGCATCTCGCCGCACCGCTCGCACGCCGAGGTGTTGACGCGGCAGGAGGGGCAAAGCACGCTCCCGCCCTCCGACTCGGAGATCACGCGCTCACCGCAGGAGCGGCAGAGCGGCAAATGCAGGTAACAGCTCTCGCAAAAGACCCGATCCTCGGCGGCACGTGCCGCCGACGGCAGGGTAAGCCGACGGCATCTCGAGCAGACGAGATGCCCCCTCAGGCGCTCTGCCGAGGCACTTCTCTCAGGGGAATCGAAAAAGCGCATCGTCAAGGGGCGAGGTGTCCCCTGCCCCGTCCGTGCACCCTCAAGCCTTGGGATCGGCTTTGCCTCGGCGCGCGCCGAAAGATGGCGACATTCAAGGCATGCGGGGTCGGGACGAAGTCCCCGACGCAGGCGAAGCTCGCAAAGCTTGCAGTACATGATGAAGTCTCCCTTCGGATGGTGTAGGGGGATCAGAAGCCCTTCTTTTCCCCTCTTTTTTCGCGTTGCGTACGGGCGCGCTCCCCTTCAATGAGGTAGGTCGCCTCGGTATCGGCGATCGAGAGCGCAAGCGCGAGGGGAAACGCCTCGAAGGTGGCGCCGACGTTTCTCGGGTCATCCTCGTTGGAAAAGCCCATGTGGTAACGGATGGCAAACGCCTCCTCACGCAAGAGCTTCATGTATCCCGAGAGGATATAGACCGACTTCTCGCCGTGCCCGTACGGAAGCTCGTCCTTAAACTCATAGGTCGGCACTCTCTGCCACACGCCGTGCTCGTCCTTGACGTTGCGGCTTCCGACCTTGTAGACGTTGACCTTGCAAAGATCGTGAAAGAGGGCGACGATGGCGATCGTTTCCTCGCTGTAGGAGAGCCCGAACTCGTTTTTCACGCGCTCGCTCTGAAGATACGAGCGCAGACAGTCGTAGACGTTGAGGCTGTGCTCAAGAAGTCCCCCCTCCGAGGCAAGATGAAAGCGCGTGCTTGCAGGGGCGGTAAAGAAGTCGCTCGCGGGCGAGGTGAGATACTCAAGGAGTCTGTCGGCTCCCTCGCGGCGGACGTGGGTATGAAAGATCTCTAAAAAGCGTTCTTTGTTCGTCATGGTCTTTCCTTTCATCGGTAGCTCGGGGAAACGGCTCTCGTTTCGGTTCTCATCGTGGCGTAGGCTCTCTCAAGCAGTCCCTCGAAATCGACCCTCGCCGCCTGCTCCGCGAGCTGCTCCGCGGTCGGACGGGTCTTGGGGTGACGGGGGGTAAAGACGGTGCAGCAATCCTCGTAGGGCAGAATCGAGGTGTCGAAGGTCCCATAGGTGCGCGCCATCGTCACGATCTCCTCCTTATCAAGCCCGATGCAGGGACGGAAGACCGGCATCGAAACGACGGCGTCGGTAACGCTAAGGGCGTCAAGGGTCTGCGAGGCGACCTGACCGAGGCTCTCCCCCGTGATCAAGGCGCCGCACTCGAACTCACGCGCCGTCCTCTCGGCAAGGCGCATCATAAAGCGGCGGAGCATCAGGGTGAAGAACTCCTCGTCAACAGAGCGGCGAAGCTCCTCTTGGATCTCGGTCAGCGAGATGATATGCACGTGGATACGCGAGCAGAACTCGCACATCTCGTCAGCCAAGGTAAGCACCTTATCGAGCGCTCTCTCGCTCGTATAGGGGAAGGAATCGAAATGAAGCGCCTCGATCTCCATGCCGCGCCGCGCCATCATGCACCCGGCGACGGGCGAATCGATACCGCCCGAGAGCAAAAGCAGTCCCCTTCCCGAGCTTGCGCGCG
>JAFYMH010000168.1 GCA_017556685.1 Clostridia bacterium
AGCGAGAGATCCTTGAAAATCACGCGGTCGGGGTAGGAGAAGACGAGATTCTTAACTTGAATTTCAGGCATGATTTCTCTCCCTTCTCGCCTTGGATTTTTTCTTTGAAACGAGCCCCAAAAGATAAGAGAGCAAAAGATCAAAGATCAAACTGATCAAAAGAGCGACCGCAGTCCAGGCAAAGAGCGCGGAGGTGTCGACGTTCCACGCCTTGGCGTCCCATATGTGATAGCCGATGGTTTTCTCGGAGCGAACGAGAATCTCGGTTGCGATAGACGATTTCCATGCAAGCCCGAGCGCGGTCGAGAGCCCCGAGGAGAGAAACGGCAAAAGCGAGGGAAGCCAATAGACTCGGATGCGTTTATGAAGTGGGAATCGGTAGACCCGAGCCACCTCGAGCAGCGAAGGATCAAGAGCGTCGATCCCGCGCGTCAGATTGCTCCAAACGATCGGGGCGGTCATCAAAGCGGAGATAAAGCTTGGCAAGGCGCCGCTGTCGAGAAAGACCCATGCGATGATGATAAAGGAGGCAACGGGGGTCGCTCGGATGACGGTATAGAGAGGCGACAAAAGGCTTGACACCTCTTTTGTAAAAACAGAGGGGATGGCTGTAAGAATACCAATAGCCGTGCCGATTCCAAAGCCGATAGCGAGGCTTGTAAGTGAGTGCAGAACGGCAGGGAAAAGGGTCCTTCCGAGAAGTATTGATCCGAGACTTTTGCAAACCGAGACCGGCGTTGGGAGAAGAAAAGGGATATCAATGCGCCAGGCGAAGAATGCCCAGACGCCAATCCAGAACATAAGGAAGGCGAGCTGCTTTATCAGAAGTCGCGCGAGCCTCCCAAGCTTAATTTTCGACATAGTACCAGTTACCCGCGGGAACGGCGATCTTCAGCGCCTCGAAGAAGCCCTCGGCTGCGGTTTTCATTTCCGTGCCTGCGATAAACGCCAGATTGCAGCGCGGAATCGCACTCTTTGCAACCGCGGCATTTGCAAGGATGCCGGCATTGACGGCGTGCTCTGCGGCGGCGTCAAGATTGTCAGGGTCCATCATAAACTCGATCGAATCGCGGTAGAGCTTAAGGAACTCATTGACCGCCGTCGGATTCTCATTTGCGAACTCGGAAGAAACGAGGAGCGCACCCTGCACGAGCGGCTCGTCAGATCTTGCCGACCAGAGCGCCGAAAGGTCGAGCGCGACCGTCAGCGTATTGCCACCTTGAGCGGCGAGACTCGATGCAACGGTAAGCTTTGGCTCGGGGAGCAGGGCGATCGAAACGTTCCCCGAGGCAACTGCGCTCGGAAGCGTATCAAGATCGTACTCCATCTTGATCGTTACCCCCTCAACCTCATAAAGCTCAAGAAGGTAGCTCAGGACAAGCTTCGGAGCCGCTTCGGGGACGTAAACCGTTTTTCCGGAAAGGTCGGCAAGTGAACTGACCGAAACACCGTTGGTTGCAAGGTAAAGAACGCCAAGCGTGTTGATTGCGGCAAGCTGAATGCTTTGATTCATCTCGCTGTAGAATTTGGGGAAGGCGTTGGTCGGAAGGCAGGCAAAATCAATACTTCCGTTTGCAACAGCCGCCATGATGAGCGCGGGCGAATCGAATTTGCGGAAGGTGATATTGGCATCCTCGTCGGCGGCAACGTCAGCGATCAGCTTTGCCATACCAAGTCCCGTCGTCCCTTGGAGATATCCGACCGAGACCGAGGAGGAGAGAGTGTGATTAGGATCCTCCTTCTTTCCGCAGGAGGCAAGCGCAAAGGTGAATGCAACAAAGAGAAGAAGTGCGATAAGCTTTTTCATGACAGTATTCCTTTCAGTTGATTTGTGTTCAAAACGGTGATCTTTTTTCGATCCTTGCGGATGATATCGCGGCCCTCGAGATCGGCAAGCACTCGGTAGAGCGAGGCGCGACCAAGACCGATCTCCTC
>JAFYMH010000169.1 GCA_017556685.1 Clostridia bacterium
AAAACAATCCCTCACCGCCTTCGGCGGAGCTCCCTTTACACAAGGGAGCCTTTTTTAGTTTCCCTTGCAATCGTCCAATGAGAACCTCTAATGTTGCCGCGAAGCGGCAACATATCACTCGCGCTTTGCGCGAATATCATGTTGCCGAAAGGCAATATATCACACTCGGCATAGCCGAGTATATCATGAAAAGGGGCGGAATGCACTTGCATTCCGCCTCTTTCCTTTTTCGGTCTCGCCAAAGATGCGAGCCCGGGGCGCGGCAGGTTTCGGCGAGCCCCCCGAATTATTTTCCGAAACTCTGCCCCAAGGAAAGCGCCTTCATGTTCAGAGCCTTGAGCGCCTCCTTCTTCGCGGGAACGAGCGACTCAACGACCGCCTCGACGCCCTCAAAGGAAAGCTCGGGGTGATTTTCAAGAAGATGCCCGACGATGATCATGTTGGCAAGAGTGGAAATACCCCCCTCCTTTGCCATCTGGGTCGCGGGGATATAGAAGACCGAAACGTCCTCTCTCTCGACCTTCGCGTCGATGAGGGACGAATCGAGATAGATCTGTCCGCCGGGGGCAACGGCATCGACGTACTTCTGAAGCGACGGCAGGTTCATGGCGATAAGAACGTCGGGGACGGTCACGATCGGCGAGCCGACGGGGCTGTCCGAGAGGATGACGTTGCAGTTCGCGGTTCCGCCGCGCATCTCGGGGCCGTAGGACGGGAGCCAGGAGACCTCGTTTTCCTCGAGAAGTCCCTTATAGGCGAGGAACTTTCCCGCAAAGAGAATTCCCTGTCCGCCGAAGCCCGCAATCAGGATCTGTGTGGTTTTCATCTTACTTCTCCTCCTTTGCGGCACTTCTGTCCTTATAGACACCGATCGGGTAGTAGGGGAGCATATCGCTCTCGATCCACTCGAGCGCCGCCTTCGGGGTCATGCCCCAGTTGGTCGGGCATGCCGAGACGACCTCAACGAGCGAAAAGCCCTTTCCTGCCACCTGGTTCTCAAAGGCGCGCTTGATGGCGCGCTTCGCTGCCTTGACGTTTTTGACGTTGTTGACGGCAACGCGCGCGATATACTCGGGTCCCTCAAGGGTTGAGAGCATCTCGCTGACGCGGATCGGCCATCCGCAGTGGCTCGTATCTCTGCCGTAGGGCGAGGTCTGCGTGACCTGCCCCGGAAGGCTGGTCGGCGCCATCTGTCCGCCCGTCATGCCGTAAATGGCGTTGTTGACGAAGATCACGGTGATATTCTCGTTTCTTGCCGCCGCATGGACCGTTTCGGCCATACCGATCGAAGCAAGGTCGCCGTCGCCCTGGTAGGTAAAGACGATATTCTCGGGGCGTGCGCGCTTGATGCCGGTTGCAACGGCGGGGGCGCGTCCGTGGGGTGCCTCGATCATATCGCAGGCAAAATAATCGTACGCCATGACCGCACAGCCAACGGGGGCAACGCCGATCGCCTTCCCCTCAATGCCAAGCTCGTCCATCACCTCGGCAACGAGGCGGTGGATAATGCCGTGAGGGCATCCGGGGCAATAATGGAAGGGGGCGTCGGTCAGGGATTTCGGTTTTTCAAATACGGTTGCCATCATCATTCTCCTTTCACGGCGGCCTTGATCGCGGCAAGGACCTCCTCGGGCGAGGGGATCATACCGCCGGTGCGGTTGCAAAGATAAACGGGGCGGCTGCATCCGGTTGCAAGACGGACGTCCTCGATCATCTGCCCCATCGAAAGCTCAACCGAAAGGAAGGCCTTTGCATGCCCTGCGATCTCGGCAAGGGGCTTTTTCGGGAAGGGCCAAAGGGTGATCGGGCGAAGGAGTCCGACCTTCATCCCTGCCTCGCGCGCCGCCTTGACGGCGTTCTTCGCAACGCGTGCGGCAATACCGAAGGCAACGACGCAAAGCTCGCAGTCGTCGGTCATGTACTCTTCGTAACGAACCTCGTTTTCCTCGATCAGACGGTACTTCTCAAAGCGCTCGAAGTTCTTCTTCTCAAGCTCGTCGGGCTTGAGGTACAGGGAATTGACGATATTGTGCGTGCGCTTGCCCTCGGTTCCGGTCAGAGCCCAGGGCTTATCGTAGGTCTTCGGCTCGGCATCCTCAAAGCTGATCGGCTCCATCATCTGACCGATGGTTCCGTCGGCAAGGAGCATCGAGGTAACGAGATACTTGTCGGCAAGCTCAAAGCCGAGCATCGTCAGGCTCGCCATCTCCTGCACCGAGGCAGGCGCGAGAACGATCATCTTATAGTCGCCGTGCCCTCCGCCCTTGGTTGCCTGGAAATAGTCCGACTGCGAGGGCTGGATACCGCCAAGTCCGGGGCCTCCGCGCTGCACGTTGACGACCAGCGCCGGAACGTCCGAGCCTGCGATATAGCTGAGTCCCTCGGTCTTGAGCGAGATTCCGGGGCTGGAGGACGAGGTCATCACGCGAAGTCCTGCGGCGGAGGCGCCGTAGACCATATTGATCGAGGCGATCTCGCTCTCTGCCTGAAGGAACACGCCGCCGATCTTCGGCATCTTCTTTGCCATATAAGCGGCGATCTCAGTCTGAGGCGTGATGGGATATCCGAAATAGTGACGGCAGCCAGAGCGGATCGCCGCCTCAGCGATCGCCTCGTTGCCCTTCATCAAAACTCTCTTTGCCATGATCTTACTCCTTTACCACCGTGATGATGCAATCGGGGCACATCGTCGCGCAGAAAGCACAGCCGATGCACCGCTCGCCTTCCTTCATATACGCGGGCGAATAGCCCTTGGCGTTGAGTCTGTCGGAGGCGATGGCAAGGCATCCCTTCGGGCAGGCGTCGACGCAAAGACCGCAGCCCTTGCAGCGCTCACTTTGAAAAATAACCTGATTCATATGTATTCTCCTCTCTTGCCGCATGAAAAGATCAAAACGGCTTTCTTTGCAACATCATTGGCAGAACCTCAATTCCCCGAAGCTCCCTTGCCACCTCTGCCTCGGCGGCATGAAACCAAATGGGAAGCCCCGTCTCGCGGCTTAGCTCCTCGGCAAGCGGAAGCGACGCAAGAAAGCTCCGGGCCGTGCTCTCGATCCCGAGATTCGAGTTGTTGACGATATCGGTAAACGGCAGGTGCGCCGCCGCCTCGATCTCGCTGATAATGCCAAGGGTGTCTAGAGTCGTCTCGGTCATCGGACGGTAGCAGCTCCAGACGAGCGCCATACGGAAATCGTTTTCCTCTCGGATCGCGTCGGCAAAGCGGCCGAGCGCATAGGCGCCCCGATCGTCTCCGCCGAGATCAATGATCCCATACACCGAGCGATCCGAAATGAGTCGGTAGGTCTCGGGGGGAAGGGCGGGAAGATCGACGTTGCTTGACGCAAAGCGGGGCGAGATGACGGTAACGCCCGCCTCTCTAAGCTCCCTTTCGCTGTCCTTGGTGCGGAAATAGGGGTTGACGATGTCAAGATCGGCGATCACGACCCGCTTTCCCTCCCCCGCGAGATGCAGGGCATAATTTACGGCAAGATTCGTTTTGCCGCTTCCGTAATGCCCCGCAAAGACGGTCAGTCTCTTATGCTCCATCTCAAAGCGCCTTTCGGATGATCTTTCCGCTCGTGGTCTTCGGAAGACTCTCGCGGAACTCTACGATACGCGG
>JAFYMH010000170.1 GCA_017556685.1 Clostridia bacterium
ATCTCGGGCTACCGCCAAAGGCAGGAGGATGATGAGGACGGCTTTGATCCCGATCTTTGATGCTGCTACCAATATTGTATCATGTTGTCGAGAAAAAATCAAGTTCGCATAGACAACTCGCCCGAAATATGATATACTGTTCTGGTATAAGGACGAAAAAAACGAAGGGAGAGCTAAGGCATGCCGAAAATAGACGCTTACCGAACGGTGATCTGGGACTTTAACGGAACGCTTCTTGACGATCTTTGGATCGGCATCGGGGCGATCAACGCCCTGCTCGGGCGGCGTGGTATGCCGACGATCGATTCAAGCGACGCCTATCACGAGCTGTTTTGCTTTCCCATCGAGGAGTATTATAGGCGCCTTGGCTTTGATTTTTCGCGCGAGCCCTACGAGGTGCTTGCCGTTGAGTGGGTCAGGGAATACCGCGCGATCGAAAAAAGCGCCGCTCTGCGCGATGGGGCGCGTCGCCTGCTCTCGCTTTTTCGTGAGAGAGGGATTCGTCAGGCGGTGATCTCGGCAACCGAGCAGACGATGCTGCACGAGCAGCTCGAGGCGCTCGGGATCCTATCGTATTTTGAGTGCGTGATCGGCAGAGGCGATATCTACGCCTCGGACAAGGTTGCGCTCGCCAAAGCAAACGCCGAGCGCTTTTCTGACGGCAGAGTGCTTGTGATCGGGGATACCGTGCACGATCTTGAGATGGCAAGGGCGCTTTCGGCAGATGCCATTCTGCTTGAGGGCGGGCATAGCTCGGCGCGTGCGCTTGCCGCGCTCGGATGCGAGATCGCCTCGGACTTCGCGACTCTCGAAGGGAGGCTTCTTGATGCTAACGCTTGATCGGATCGGCGAGCGCCTTGCCTTTCAGGACGGCTGGGATCTTCTGATCCCGTTTTCGATGGTGCAGTATCGAAAAGAGGCTCTTTCGGTAACGGCGATCCCGCGCATCTCGCGGCTCGTGCGAAGCTTTCTCACCCGATTTGAAAACGATCCCTTTTCAGACGAGGCGCTCGCATGGCTTTGGTCGCGCATTGCGCCAAAGCAGGACGAATGGGGCTATCGCGGCGGGAAATACCGCTGGCGCCGCTGCCGTATTTTCAGGTGCACCGATAGAGGAAGGCTTTCTTCTCCGCTTCCCGAAACCATCCTTCTTAAGAGCATGGACGGGTGTGTGAACCAAACGACCTACCGCCTTGAGGATACGCTTCGGGCAGGGTGCCTCACTGCTGCCACCTGCGTTGACGGCAGGGTCCTGTCGGTTGCCGTTACCCACGAGGACGTCGATTCTCTGATCCCCGGCGACGTGATCGAGCTCGGGGTGGAAACCGCGCCCTCGGCGCGCGGAAAAGGGTACGCCACGTCCTCGCTTTCGCTTGCGACCGATGCGCTTCTTGTGCGCGGACTGATCCCCGAATACCGCTCGGCGAAAAGCAACCGAGCCTCTGCCGCAGTCGCACTTCGCGCGGGCTACGAGGAGGTCGGCTCTGCCGTTTATCTTCTGATGCGGCGGGATCCCGACAAAAATTCTCAAAGGAAAGGAGCCGTAAGAGATGGCGTTTGATGCCGGAATGCTTTTTGCCGTGCTCAGCGAGATAAGCGAGCAGCTCGGCGAAGGGGGAGCCAGGGTCGATAAGATCTATCAGCCCGCAAACGACGAGATCACGCTCTCGCTCCGTCTCGGGCGTGAAACGAAAAGGCTCCTGATCAATGCAGGGACCTCCTCTCCGCGCATTGCGCTCTCGGATGCCACTCGCGAAAATCCGATTGCCGCACCGATGTTCTGTATGCTGCTTCGTAAGCATCTTTCGGGAGCACGCATGATCGCGGCGACTCAGATGGGCTACGAGCGTTGCGCGCGCTTTACCTTCTCGGGTTATGACGAGATGGGCTATGCGACGACAAAGCATCTCGTTGCCGAGGTCATGGGGAAATACAGCAACCTTATGCTTCTCGACGCGGACGACAGGATCCTTGCGGCACTTCGTACGGTTGATTTTTCAACCAGCCGCGTCAGGCAAGTGCTGCCGGGAATGATCTACGAGCTTCCGCCAAAGCAGGACAAGCTCTGCCCGATCGGCGCCGAGCGCACCGAGCTTATTCGCCGTCTTGCCGCATATCCGGGCGAGCTCTCTTGCGAGCGCTTTCTTTGTGCAACCTACCTCGGAACCGCCACGCAGGTCGCGCGCGAGATCGTCTACCGAGCGACCGGGCGAACCGATACGCTCTGCCGAGACGTTGACCCCGAGCGGCTTTGGGAGGTCTTCTCTCGGTGGTTTGACGATCTTCGGCAGGGGCGATATTCCCCGACCCTCGTGCTCGATGCAGACGGCACGCCGCGTGACTTTGCCTACGCCGAGATGACCTATTGGGGGGGAGATCACCGCCTTGTCGCTTGCGCAAGCTTTGCTGAGCTCTTCGACCGCTTCTTTGCCGAGCGCGATCGGATCGAGCGGATCCGTCAGAGAGCGTCGGATCTCCTTCGTCTGCTTGCAAATGCCGAGGCAAGACTCACGCGAAAGCTTGAGGCGCAGACGGCAGAGCTTGCCGATTCCATGCGCGGCGAGGAGCACCGCCGAAGCGGCGAGCTTCTTCTTTCCTCGATCTACCTCGTCCGTCGGGGGGATGCGGTGGCGTTTTTGCCCGATTACAATCAAGACCCCCCTGAAACGGTGCGCGTAGAGCTTGACAGGCGCCTTTCTCCCTCCGAGAATGCGGAGCGCTACTTCAAGCTTTACCGAAAGGCGAAAAATGCGCGCGAGGCACTTGGTGAGCAGATCGCACGGTCAAGATCAGAGCTTTCCTATCTTGCAAGCGTTTCCTCCTTCCTCGAGAGGGCGGAGACCGAGCAGGATCTGCTCGACCTTCGGGACGAGCTTTACCACGCAGGCTACGCCTCGCGCATGAAGAGCTACTCTCCTCAAAGCAAACGAAAGCCGTCAAAGCCGCTTGAGGCGATGACCCCCGGGGGCTACCGCCTGCTCATTGGAAGAAACAACCTGCAAAACGATCAGCTGACCTTCCGAGTTGCCGAAAAGGGAGACCTGTGGTTTCACGCAAAGGGTGTCCCCGGCTCGCACGTGCTCTTGCTCTGCGCAGGAGAGGAGCCGAGCGCCGAGGATTATACCTACGCCGCCTCGCTTGCCGCCGGGTATTCTGCGGCGGCGTCGGGCGATCAGGTTCCGGTCGATTATACCCGTGTCAAAAACGTTCGTAAGCCCTCGGGCGCACGCCCCGGCTACGTGATCTACAAAACCAACTATTCGGCTTACGTCACACCGCGTAAGCTTTAAGGAGTCATCATGGTCGATCTTCTCGAGCTTCAAAAAAGCTTTATCTTAGCACATCTTAAGACGGGGGACGTTGCAGTCGATTTCACGATGGGGAACGGGGGAGATACCGTATTCCTCTCGCAAACCGTCGGAGAGAGCGGCAAAGTGCACGCATTTGACATTCAAGAGCAGGCGCTTACCTCTACCCGCGCACGTCTTGCCGAGCTTGGCTGTCCTTCGAACGTCGAGCTGCATCTTGCCTCGCACCATCGCGTGCTTGAGTTCGTAAACGAGCCGATCAAGGCAGGGATGTTCAACCTCGGCTATCTTCCGAGAAGCGGAAGAAAGGAGGTCACGACGATGCGCGAAACGACTCTTCCCGCCGTCAAGGCGGCGCTCTCCTTGCTTTCCCCCGACGGGATCCTGCTTGTCGCGATCTATCCGGGGCACGAGGAGGGAAGGCTCGAGGGCGAGATGCTCGGGGAGTATTTTGCAACCCTTGACCGCCGCAAGCTCTGCGCCTCCTGCTTCCGCATCGTCAATTCCCCGACCTCTCCCTATTTTTATATCGTAGAGAGCCGCTGATCTTCAAAAAAATTTTGGATTTTTTGAAAAACCACTTGACAAAACACGCCGCGTCGTGTATAATACCCCTGTTCCTAAGACAGCAGGTTCCCGTAAAAGCGAAAGCCACCCTGCCGAGGAGATGCGTTTTTCAGGTATTTATCTATGCTTGTGATACGTCCTTTTCTCGGTAGATACGGGAAAAGGACTTTTTCTTTAGCAAAATTCAAACGGAGGTGAAACTATGCCCAGCCAGAAGATTCTGGAATCCAAGCAGGAAATCGTTCGCGTTCTTGCCGAGAAGCTGCGGAACAGCACCGCTGGCGTTCTCGTAAAGTACGAGGGCATTACGGTTGAGGACGATACGAAGCTTCGTAGCGCACTTCGCGCCGCAGGCGTTGAGTATTGCGTTATGAAGAACTCGCTCACCGGACGTGCTTGCGATGAAGTCGGATACGGCGATATGAAGCAGTATCTGGTCGGGATGACCGCCCTTGCTCTTTCCGAGAAGGACCCGGTTGCTCCCGCAAAGATCCTCAAGGGCTATGCCGAGAAGATCGAGAGCTTTGAGATCAAAGCCGGATTTGTCGATGGCGAGCTGCTTGATGCACAGGGCGTGAATACGCTCGCAGAGATCCCCTCGAAGGAGCAGCTGATCGTGAAGATGCTCGGCAGCCTGATGTCGCCGCTCTACGGTCTTGCATACGTCCTTCAGGCAAAGATCGACAAGGATGGCGGCGCTCCCGCCGAAGAGGCCCCTGCAGAGGCCTAATCTGCTACACAACAAAACAAGTATTTAATTTACGGAGGAATTTGAAATGGCTAATGAGAAGACCACCCAGATCCTTGACCTTGTCAAGGAGCTTACCATTCTTGAGCTTGCTGACCTCGTGAAGGCTCTCGAGGAGGAGTTCGGCGTTTCCGCTGCTCCTGTTGCCGCTGTCGGCGTTGCAGCCGCTGCTGCTGCTCCCGCTGCTGAGGAGAAGACCGAGTTCGACGTTATCCTGAAGGACTTCGGCGCAAAGAAGCTTGACGTTATCAAGGCAGTCCGTGGCATCACCGGCCTTGGCCTGAAGGAGGCAAAGGACATGGTTGAGGGCGCTCCCAAGACCGTGAAAGAGGGCGTTTCCAAGGATGAGGCTGACAAGATCGCCGCTGAGCTTACCGCTGCAGGCGCAACCGTCGAGATTAAGTAATTTCACCTCACAAACGAGATCTGCCATAGGTGCCCTGTTCACCTATGGCAGATTTTTTTCTTTTTCGGATGCACCACTTGCATTTTCTCGCGCCGTATGGTATCCTATATATAATAAAAGGAAAGAAACCGCCGTTTTTGAATTGATTTTTATATAGAGAGGAACCCACAATGCCGATTCGAATCCCGCATGATCTTCCCGCGCGTCAAACGCTTGAAAATGAATACATCTTCGTTATGGACGAGGACCGCGCCGTTGCGCAGGATATCCGTCCCTTGAAGATCGCCATTCTGAACCTGATGCCGACGAAGGTAACGACCGAAACGCAGCTTATTCGCCTTCTGTCGAATACCCCCCTGCAGATCGAGCTGACCCTGCTCAAGACGGCGAGCCATCGCTCGACCAATACCTCGGCGGAGCATATGGAAACCTTCTATAAGGAGTTTTCCGACGTTCGGGACGAGCGCTTTGACGGCTTGATTATTACGGGGGCGCCGGTCGAATCAATGGCGTTTGAGGAGGTCGACTATTGGCAGGAGCTTTGCGAGATCCTGGAGTGGTCAAAGACGAACGTCTATTCGACTTTTCATATTTGCTGGGCATCGCAGGCAGGGCTGTATTACCACTATGGCATCGAGAAGCAGTCCACCACCAAAAAGGTGTTCGGCATCTTCCGCCATCGCGCAAGCGACCTTCGTCATCCCCTGTTGCGCGGCTTTGACGAGGAGTTCCTTGCCCCCCACTCCAGACATACCGAGGTGCGCGTTGAGGATGTGGAGCGGGTCGAGGCGCTTGACATCCTTGCCGTCTCTGAGGACGCAGGGCTTTATATTGCGGCAACGCACGATCTTAGGCAGATCTTCGTAACGGGGCACGCCGAGTATGACAGCGATACGCTGGCAAAGGAATACTACCGCGATGTCGCGCGCGGACTCGACATCGACGTTCCCGTCAACTATTTCCCATACGATAACCCTCGGAATTTTCCGAAAAACCTCTGGAGAAGCCATGCCAACCTCCTGTTTGCAAACTGGCTCAACTATTCGGTCTACCAGAGGACTCCCTACGACCTGTCCGACCTTTGATCACAAGAGGTGGCTGATGCAGAGTTTTTTGCATCTGCCGCCTTTTTTGATACCTCCCCCCGGCACCCGTTATAAAATCGGGCTTTTGTAAAACAATAGTAGAGAACGACAAAAGGAGGCACAAAGCATGGAAAGAAAACTTACGCAAAGCAGGCTTCTCGCATTTCGGGAGCATTTGCTGATCGAGGAAAGGAGCCGCGCAACGGTCGAAAAATATCTGCACGACCTTCGCGTCTTCTCCGCCTTTCTTGGGGATCGCCCCCTCTCAAAGGCAACGCTGCTTGAATACAAGGCGCACCTTTCCGAGAGCTACGCTGTGACGAGCGCCAACTCGATGCTCGCAGCCCTGAACGCCTGCCTTCGCTTCCTCGGATGGCAGGACCTTTGCGTCAAGCAATTCCGTGTGCAAAGAGCCGCCTTCTGTCCCGAGGAGAAGGAACTGACGAAGGCGGAGTACCTGAGGCTCGTCGGTGCCGCCAGAGCAAAGCATAACGAGCGGCTCGAGCTGATTTTGCAAACCATCTGCTCAAGCGGCATCCGCGTCAGCGAGCTGAAGTATATCACGGTCGAGGCGGTGAAAAAGGGGGAAGCCGAGGTCTCCTGCAAGGGCAAGAACCGAAGGATCTTCCTTGTGAGCGATCTCAGAAAGCGCCTGCTCGGCTATATCGGCAAAAAGGGCATCCGCTCGGGCTCGGTCTTCGTTACCTCCAAAGGCAAGCCCATGACGAGGCACGCCGTCTGGCGCGAGATGAAGTCGCTCTGCAAGGCGGCGCAGGTGTCGCCGAGCAAGGTCTTTCCCCATAACCTCAGACACCTCTTTGCCCGTACCTTCTATCGCATCGAAAAGGATATCGCCAAGCTTGCCGACATTCTCGGACACACGAGCATCAATACCACACGCATCTATATGGTGACGACCGGCACCGAGCATAAGCGCAAGATGGAGAATCTCCGCCTTCTTTTATAAAAAACAAAAAAAGATCGGCAAGAGCCGATCCCGCAACCTAACGCCTGTTATGTTGCACGTGCCTTTGTTTTTGCCCCCTACCATCCTTCCAAAAGGGCAAAAAAAGGGCATGACGAAGAAGCCTTTCCGCTGCTTTCAAAAAAAGGACCGAAAAGGCTTTTTCGCCATGCCAATGATGTAGTTTTTGAGAAATTTTGTCAGGGAATAAATGGAATTTCAGAAAAACTATTGCAAAATTGGAAAGTGTGTGCTATAATGTGAGCCATCCAAAGGGGGAGGTCTGCCCTGTC
>JAFYMH010000171.1 GCA_017556685.1 Clostridia bacterium
GCGCGCTTGACGGCATCGCCGATTTGATCTCGGTTCCGAGCGAGACGCTGAAGCTTCTCTTTTGCATCCTGCTGACCCCGACGCTTCGCCGCCGCTACCTCGAGAGCGGATACGAAGCCCCCCTCTTTGACGATGCGGTGCTTGACCTGAGGTGGAAGGCGCTCGAATGCGAGAGGATGCGAGGCTTTACGGGGGTCTTTTGCTTTGACTTTCTCCACCCGCTCTTTGCACTTGAGCGCTTTACCCTCGGCAGACTTCAATTCCGCCTTGAGACGGCGGATCGCGCCATCTCGACCGAAAGCATTCATCTTGCACCGGGAGATGCCTATCTCAATATGCGCATCCCTTCCTCGGGACCGCTTGAAAGAGCTCTGCTTGCCGATTCCTACGGCAGGGCGATAGAGTTCTTCCGTGAGCGCCTCAAGGGAAAGCCAACCGTCATCCAGTGCACCTCGTGGCTCCTGTTTCCCCGCCACCGCGAGCTTCTTTCCCCGGGCTCAAATATCCGCCGCTTCGCCGAGGATTTCGAGCTGTACGATTCGGGAGAAAGTCGAGAGGGCGAGGATCTTTGGCGGATCTTTTACAAAAACGCGAAAAATCCCCCCGATCAGCTTCCGAGAAGCACCACCCTTGAGCGCGTTTACGCCGATCTTCTGATGCGTGGCGAGCTCCCCGGCTGGGGGAGCGGAGTCCTGCTTGCAGAGCGCTTCAAGGCATAATTTTGGCGGTTGCCCCGTCCACCGGTGGCAACCGCTTATCGTTTTGAAAGAATAGGAGAAGACATGCTTGCACTGACAGATCTCACGGTCCGATTCCCCGCCCCCGAGCATCCAAGCCGAGAGAGGGTTCTTCGGAAAATGCTCGCGTTCGCCCACCGCGACGGCATCCGCACGCTTTGCTTTGTCAGTCGCGCTTCAAGCGGTGCAAGGGCCAAGGAGTCGGCGGACGAAAAAATGCTTCTTGCCTGCGCCAAGGAGTTTCCGGAGCTTCGGATCAAAACGGCGGCAGAGCTCTTTCTGAAAGACCGAGAGGACACAGCCTTTGCCCCCGACGATCTTCCGACCGTCGGACAGTCGGATACGCTTTTGGTCTCGCTTGACCCCGAGATAAGAGCGGATCTGCTTTTCGAGATGCTCATGCGTCTACGGGAATCGGGGCGCGGCATTCTCCTGCACGCCCCCGACGCCGTCATATGTCTACAAAAGCAACCCTCTCTTGCGCAAAGGCTCTCGGAGCTTGGGATCCTCTTTCAGATCAGCGCAGGCTCGGTGCTTGGCGAAAACGGCCTCGTCCGAAAGCGCTTTTCGAGCAAAATGCTAAGAGAGGATCGCGTCTTTTCGATCGCAAGCGATGCAAGCGACCACCTCTATCACCCGCCGCGTCTTTCAAAATGCTATCTGAAGCTCTGCCGCACCTACGGAGAGGCGTTTGCCTATCGCCTGCTTATACACGCTCCGCTCTCCCTGCTGGGGCTTGCAGATACTATTTAGCAGATACTATTTACGTGAGAGAAATCAAATCGACCGATACGAAAATCCGTATCGGTCGTTATTTATAAGACGTTCTTACTTTCTGTCAAGGCCGATCCAC
>JAFYMH010000172.1 GCA_017556685.1 Clostridia bacterium
CATCGGTACGGCTATGAGAGAGGTGATCGAGTTTACCGGCGGATTTTCCTGTGACCCCGGCAAGCTGCTTTACGGCGGTCCTATGATGGGCGTGTCGGTATATTCCGTAGACTCTCCCGTGCTTAAGAACACCAACGCCATCGTTGCGCTTGCGAAGGACGCCATTCTTCCCGAGCCGAGCGAGTGCATCCGTTGCGGAAAATGCGCAGATGCCTGTCCGCTCTCCCTGACGCCCTTTGCGATCGCATCGGCAGTCAAGCATAAGGATGCCGAGGCGCTGTCGGAGCTTTCGGTCGGACTCTGCATGGAATGCGGCTGCTGCTCGTATACCTGCCCCGCGCACCGACCGCTCGTTTCGAGCAACCGACTCGGAAAATCAATTTTGAAAAATACCGCGAAGGGAGGAAAGTAAGTGAAAAGTCAACTGATCGTCTCAGGCTCGCCTCATATCGTTACGGCGAGAGATACCAGCTCCCTGATGCGCGACGTTCTGATCGCGCTTTCTCCCGCCGCCGTTGCCGCCGTTTTGATCTTCGGCCTTCGCGCCCTGCTTCTGATGGCAGTGACCGTCGGCTCGGCGATCCTCTTTGAGTTCCTTTACGAGCGTCTGCTTCACAGAAGGAGTACCGTCTCGGATCTTTCCGCCGCCGTAACCGGTCTGATCTTGGCTTTGAACCTGCCCGCCACCCTTCCGATCTGGCAGGCGGTGCTCGGCGCCTTTATTTCCATCGTGATCGTCAAGCAGCTGTTCGGCGGAATCGGGCATAACTTTGCCAACCCCGCCATCGTTGCGCGCATCGTTCTCTTGATCTCCTTTACCGCCACCATGAATCGCTTCGCTGTCCGTGACGGCGTCTGGGATCTCGTCAGCTCGGCAACTCCGCTTGAGAGTGTGCTTAATGGCGACAAGCTCTCCTACCTGACCCTCTTTCTCGGCGAGCACGCCGGCTCGATCGGCGAGACCTCGGCGCTGGCGCTCTTGCTTGGACTCGGCTATCTTCTCGTGCGCCGTGTCATTACCTGGCATATCCCCGTTTCCTTTGTCGGAACCGTCGCGCTTCTCTCGCTCGTCGGCGGTCGGGACGTGCTTCTTCAGGTTTTGTCGGGAGGCCTGCTCCTTGGCGCGATCTTCATGGCAACCGATTACGTAACCTCTCCCGCCTCCTATCTCGGAAAGCTGATTTACGGTGTCGGCTGCGGTGCGATCACGGTTCTGATCCGCTTCTTCGGCGGTGCCGAGGGCGTTTCGTACGCCATTTTGATGATGAATATCCTGACTCCCTATATCGACCGACTCACCCGTCGCCGTCCCTTCGGTAAGGCGCCGAGAGCGAAGGGAGGTTCCCTGAAATGAAAAATCAGATGCTGAGATGCATTGCCGTCCTTGGCGGCATCTGTCTTGCCGTTGCCGTTCTGCTCGCCGCCGTGAATTACATCACGGCGCCGATCATCGCTGATCAGGCGAAGGGCGATGCGGAAAAGGCGATCCGCGCGGTGCTCCCCGATGCTACCGAGCTTGAGTCGGTATCCCTTACCCCCGATGTTCCAAAGACGGTCAAAGAGATCTACCGTGACAAGGGCGGAAGCGGGTACGCCTTCGTCGTGCAGGCGCCGGGCTACGGCGGCTCTGCAAAGCCGATCGGCTTTGTTGTCGGAATCGATATGACCCGATCGATCATTAAGATCAGTGTGACCGACGTCAGCGGCGAGAGCGCCGGTATCGGTGACAAGGTTGCGGGAAAGGACTTTCTCGCCTCCTTCGTCGGACTTGACTCGGTTAGCGGAGTCGGCACGATCAGCGGTGCAACGGTTTCCTCAAGCGCCTTTATCAAGGGCGTAGACGACGCCTTTACCGCCTTTACCGCCGTTGCCGAGTTTGAGGAGAGCGACGAGCAGAAGCTCGCGCGCCTCATTTACGAGGTCCTGCCCGGCATGAACTCCAATATCGGCTTTGCCTCGGTTTCGCTCCCTTCGGGTACGCCCGCGGCGGTCAAGAGCGCACATCGCGCCAAGAACTCGAGCGGATACGCCGTCGTGATCGGCGAGGGTGCCGATACCGTCATCATCGGTCTGAACAGCTATCTCGGACTTTATACGGCAAAGAACCTTGAGGGCGAGACGGTTACGCCGAGCGCCGAGCAGATGAGCGATGCTGTCGCTGCCGTAACGCCGAATTACGAGCAGCTTTTGTCGGGGTATTACGCCTCAAAGGTGGGGACTCTGACGACGGGAAATGCAACCCGGCTCGATCGGGCTGAGAATGCGCCCGACTCGTTTGTCGGAGCTTACCGTGTGGATGGAGATGCCGCCGTTGTCTTTATCTTCCTGATGCAATCGAGCCATGCTGACGGTGCTCGGATCTATGCGGTTTCGGTTGATGCCAACGGCGCGACGGTAGAAGTCTCTGCCATTTCCACCGCTGGAACGGTTACGGGTGAATTTGATCTCGCAGATGACCTTGCGGCAGTATATGAGGCATACAAGGAGGGCGGCGTATGAATCATCTCCTTAACTTTCTGAAGGGCATCATTCGTGAGAACCCGGTTCTCGTTCTGGTGCTCGGAACCTGTCCGACCCTGGCAACCACCACCTCGGTTCCGAGTGCTCTCGGCATGGGTCTTGCGGCAACGATCGTTCTCCTCTCCTCTAACGTCGCAATCTCGGCGCTCCGTAAGATCATTCCCGACCAAGTGCGGATCCCGTGCTATATCG
>JAFYMH010000173.1 GCA_017556685.1 Clostridia bacterium
CCCGCGGCAAGCTCGGGCGCGAGGTTGCGGTAAACGGTCTTGAGTCCTCCCTTATGCTCAAGCGTCACCGATACGCCGAGAAGCGGATCGCTTTCGATCGCCGAAACGACGCCGTCGGCAGCCGCTGTGACCTCGGCGCCAAGCGACGAGAGGATATCGATGCCTGCGTGCACGCGGTACTCGTCAAGGGTGGGCGAGTAGACGGGGAGCGAGAGATCGTGGCCGCGCGAGATCGCACCGGCAAGGGGCGCAGAAAGCTCGGGAGGCGTCGGCTCTGCATCGGCGTCGGATGAGGGCGGCAGAGTCGTATCCGGGCTCGGCTCGAGCGTGACCTCGGGGTTCTTTCCTCCCGTGACCGAGGCGGCGATCCCCACGATCAGAACGCCAAGGCAGAGCAATACGGCAAGCGTGATCCATAGGATGCGATTTGCCTCGGCTCGCTTGGCTTTGGGCTGTGTGTTTTCCATCATGATGTTTCCTTTCCTTATTCCGCCTGTCGCGGTATTGCTATTTTTGACAGCCGATGCGAATTTATACAGCGCGCCGAAAAAAATCCTGTCCCGCATCTCTTGCATTCGCGCACGCCGTGTGGTACAATAATAAGAAAGAAAACAAAGACGGAGGGATCGCGATGTTAAAGGAGCTAAATGGGCTCGCTCGGCCGTATTTTCAAGGTGACGCCGATACCGAGCTTCGCCGTCAATTTACCTATCAAAGGAGCGTTGCCCTGCTTTCGGGCAACCTCGTTTCGAATATCCGCTCGGAGTCCTCGGGCATCTCGGCGCGGGTCTCGCTCGGGGCAGTCTCGGGCTTTGCCTCGATCTCGGACGTCGGTGAGGATGCGGCACGAAGGGTGCTGAAGGAGGCCGAGTCGAACGCGCGCTTTATGAAGTCCTGTGTCGGGCGCGACATCCCCCTGCCGCCCCGTACGGCGCGTGGAGTCTTTTCGGAGTCGGCTCGCTTTTCCGACCCCGAGCAGGGGCGGCTCATCGAGCTTGCAAGGGCGCTCGACGACTATATCGTTTCGCACTGCAAGCGCCTCTGCTCTCGGCGCGTCATCGTCCGTCTTGACGGAAGCGAAAAGGAGCTTGTGACGTCCTCTGCCCTCTCGGCAAGCACCCTTTTCTCCCGCGCGCTCGTGATCGTTGTCATGACGGCAGAGGGCAAGGGGGGCGCCCCCGTCGAGCTTCACGAGGCGTACGGCGGATCGGGCAGCTTTGATCGGCTTTTTAGAGATCCCGAGTGGCTTTACCCCGAGCTTGACCTGCTCTACGAGAAGGTCATGGACAAGGCAGAGGGCGTCTATCCCGAGGCGGGGATGAAGACCGTCGTGCTCGGCGGAGTCCTGTCGGGCATCCTTGCCCACGAGGCGGTCGGGCATACCGTCGAGGCAGACCTCGTCAAGGGCGGCTCGGTCGCGGGGCATTCGCTTGGCAAGGTGGTTGCCTCCCCGCTCGTTTCGCTCACCGACTTTGCCCATTCGGCATTCGGCGCCCCTGCCCCCATTCCGCTTTACGTTGACGACGAGGGAACCCCCGCCGTCGACGCGCCGATCATCCGCGACGGGATCCTTGTCGGATACCTCAATAACCGCGAGTCGGCGCGAGAGTTTGGCATGCGTGCGTGCGGAAACGCGCGTGCATACGCCCCCTCGGACGAGCCGCTCATCCGTATGCGCAACACCGCCATTCACCCCGGCTCCTCCTCGCTCTCCGAGATGATCGCCTCGGTCGAGGACGGCTACTACCTCGTTGCTACGGGCAACGGGCAGGCGGACACGACGGGGGAATTCATGTTCGGGGTCAATATGGGATACGAGATCAAGGGCGGTCGGCTCGGTCGGGCGATCCTCGATACGACGATCTCGGGCGTGGCGTTTGAGATGCTTAAGACCGTCGATATGGTTTCAAGCGACGTGACCTGGTCCTGTGCCGGCATGTGCGGAAAGAAGCAGCCGATGGCGGTCGGCATGGGCGGACCCGCTCTCCGCTGCAGGATCATGATGGGAGGAAACTGACGTGAGCTACGATCTCAGCTTTATTGCCAAGGATGCCCTTCGGCTTCTGACCGAGGGGGGCGCCGATCGCGCACAATGCACCGTCTCGCTCTCCGAAAAGCGCGAATTCAATATGGACGGCGGCGAATTCAGCCTCTTTCGCACCACCATGACAGGGCGTCTTTCGCTCGTTGCCTACAAGGGCGGACGGCGCGCGGTCCTCGCAGCCAGCCGTCTTGACGGCGACTCACTTGCGCGTGCGGCCGCGGATTGCCTTGCCTTAGCCGATGCGGCAAGCCCCGACGATGCCTGGGAGATCGCGCCGCATATCGGTCGGCGCGCCTTCTCGGTCGGCACGCGGGAGCCCGATACGGATCGGCTCTTTGCAAGAACGAGGGAGCTTGCCGATACGATAAAGGAAAACCATCCGAAAATTCTCATCGAGCAGATGATCGTCGATCATACCGGCTGGGAGTCGGTCTACGCCGACACGAGCGACAATCTCTACACCGACGACGGCGGCACCTATAACGTTTCCCTGATGTTCTCGGGACACGAGGGCGAAAGCTCCTCGTCCTTTTTCGCGACCGGCTTTTCAACCGAGAGCCTTGATCTCCCCTTCATTCAGCTCGGCTCTCTCGCCTCGCTTCTTGAGAGCGCGGAGAAGCAGATCAAAACCGTGCCTGTCGAGGGAAAATTCGTCGGCACCGTCATCTTCTCCCCCGAATGCGCCGCCGAGCTGCTCTCCTCGATCGTTGATAGCTTTGCCTCGGGCAGTGCTCTGATTGAGGGAACGAGCATCTGGCGCGATAAGCTCGGGGAGAGGGTTGCGGCAGGGGACTTCTCGCTTGCCTTGGCTCCCCATACCGAGGGGATACTGCACCGCGAGGAGTACACCTCGGACGGATACCCCACCGAAAACTTCTATCTGATCGAAAACGGCGTGCTAAAGAGCTTCGTTGCCTCGGCGTACGCCGCAAATAAGGCAGGGGTCGAGCGCTCCCCCAACACCTCCTCCGCCTTCGTTGTCGAGGGGGGTGAGAGATCGCTTTCCGAGATCATATCGGGGATAGACAGGGGACTTCTCGTCCAGCGCATCTCGGGGGGCCGTCCCGCCTCGAGCGGCGATTTCTCGGCGGTTGCGAAAAACAGCTTCCTGATCGAAAACGGAAGGCTTTCCGACGCCGTATCCGAAACGATGATCACAGGCAACCTTGCCGAGATGATTTTGGGTCCCCTTGAGAGAAGCCGCGAGCAAATCGCGGACGGCTCGACCCGCCTTCCCTACCTTGCCTTTTCCGGCATGACGGTATCGGGGAAATAATAACGGATGTTATTTCATTTCTCAGAACTCATA
>JAFYMH010000174.1 GCA_017556685.1 Clostridia bacterium
AACCTTATCGTTTTGAGTTTGCTTAGACTCCCTCCGAGAGGGAGCAAACGGCGGTAGAAAAAATCCGAGATAAAATGAAGAAATCCGAAGGATTTCCACCTTAAGGACTTGACCAAAGCACGATTTTTTACTTTGGTTAAGTTTCTTTTAGTGTATTCCCTCGGATTTTTTCGGTCTCGTCAAATGTGACAGCCCCGTTCCTTATTCGCGGAAGGCGGAGAAAAGCGACAGGCGCTTTCCGCTATAGCGGTAGGCGAGCTCAAAGTCGCCAAGCTCTCTGTAGCAGCTCTCAAGATCGGTGTAGATCAGAAAGAGCAGATGGGAGCCGATCTCCCCCGTGCTTTTTCTCTCCTCGATTCCGACCAAGATTGAGAGGGCATCGGCGTATTTCCCCGCCGAGAGCAGACGGCGCGCCTCGATATGCTCCTTGAGATTTCGGTCAAAGACCTGTACCTCGGTATTCTCCGAGAGGTATCGGAATCGCTCGAGCCCCACCGCCTCGTTGGCAAGACGGCAGTACCGCTCGGTCCCGATCTCCCATTTCGGGGTACGGGGATTGACGGCAATCGCCCGACAAAGCTCGGCGCGGGCAAGCAGATGCTCGGTCGGCAGAGGCGTTTTTTGGACGGCGTATTCGATCTCCGAAACGATGCGCGGGATCTGCGACAGATTTCCGTCGTGCAGAGCGCGCTCGGCAAGCCCAAGCTGCGCCGAGGCGTAGAGAAGCGCCACCTCGTCGCGCATCGCCTCCTCGGGCAGACGTCGGCAGATCGTCACGCAGTCGGAGTAGCGCCTTGACCTATAGGCGCTCCGAAGGCGCGGAAGCGCCTCGCGGATGAGAAAGACGGTCAGATCCTCTTCCTCGGAAACCAGATAATCGACCGGCACCGAAAGGACCTCGGCAAGCGCGTGAAGCGTCGAGAGCGAGGGCGAAACGACCCCCTTTTCGATATTGCAGATCATATTGCGGGTAACGGCGCTTCCCGCAACCTCCTTTTGTGTCAGTCCGAGCGCCCTTCGCCGTGCGCGGACCTTTTCCCCGAGCGTCATCTTCTGAAGATCGAGCCGCCCGTCGAGTCGATCCCGACGAACAGGGGCATATCGCGAAAGACGAAGCGCTTGACCGACTCGCAGCCAAGCTCGGGATAGGCGACGACCTCTGCGCTCTCGATATGCGATGCGCAGAGCGCGCCTGCGCCCCCGATCGCGCAGAGATAAGCTCCGCGCGCCTCTCGGATCGCCTCGTAGACCGCCTCGCTCCGATCGCCCTTTCCGATCGTCAGGCGAAGCCCCTCGCTTGAAAAGCGGGGCATATAGGGATCCATGCGCGAGGAGGTCGTCGGACCTGCCGAGCCGACCGCAAGACCGCCCTTTGCGGGGGTCGGACCTGCATAATAGATCGCGGCGCCCTGAAGCGGAAAGGGAAGGGGATCCCCCGCCGTCAGTGCGGCAAGCATCCTTTTATGCGCGGCGTCGCGCGCCGTATAAACGACGCCCGAGAGAAGGATCTCCTCCCCCGCGCGAAGCTCGCCGACCCACTCGGCAAGCTTTGAGGTATCAAGTCGTTTTTTCATGTCGGTTACGTATCCTTTTTTTGTCCGAGCGCCGAAAGAGGATTGGAGTCCACGGCGCTTTGCATTCCCTTGTTCGAAACGTGCGTGTAGATCTGCGTGGTCGAGAGCTGCTCGTGCCCGAGCACGTCCTTGAGCACGCGGATGTCGACCCGCCCCGTCTGATACATCAGCGTTGCGGCGGTGTGCCGCAGCTTATGCACCGACAGCCCTCGGTTTGACAGCCCTGCCGCCTGCAGATAGCGGTAGACCATCCATTGAACGGTCTTGGGACTGATCCTCTGCATTCTCGACGAGAGAAAGAGCGCGTGGCACCTCGCCGCCCTCGGGTCGGGCGCAAGCCGCTCGGCGTAGTACGCAGAAAGCGCCCCTCGGCAGGCATCGTTTAAGTAGACGATACGCTGCTTGTTGCCCTTTCCCGTCACGCGAAGCGACTTCATATCGGTGTCAACGTCGTTCAGATCAATCCCGACAAGCTCCGCAAGACGCATTCCGCAGTTGAGAAAAAGCGTCACGATCGCATAATCTCGCGCTCGCGATTTCGATGCGGCATCCTCCTCGATGACCGAAAGGAGCCTTAGGCTCTCCTCGAGCGAGAGATACTTCGGGAGGGCGGCACGGTGGTGCGGTCCCTCAACGTCTGCGGTGGGGTTTTTGGTGATCAGATGCTTTTTCGTATGTAAAAAGCGAAAAAAGGCACGCAGAGCCGAAAGCTTTCTCGCGCGCGAAACGGCGGCGTTTCCTCTCTCGCGGTCGGCGTAAAAGAGAAAGCGGTAGATCGTCTCGGTGCTCACTCTCTCCATATCCTCGATCCCGATCCCCGAGATGTCGATCTCGGAAAAGGCGGGAGAGTCAAGCTCGATCCCAAGCTCGGTCGCTCGCAGATAGCGGAAAAAGATCCTGAGATCGATCAGGTACTCGCAGACCGTTTGCTCGCTTCTTCCCTCGATCGACTTCTTGTGGTTGGCAAAGTCGATGGCAATAGAGGGAAAGCTTTCAAGCTCCCGGCTCTTCAGGGTCAGAACTGCCATTCTCGCGCCTCCTTTCCGCATCACTTCATATTTTCATTATAGCATTGATGCGCCCCCGAGTCAAGCAAGAAAAGACCGCAGATGAAACTTTTAGTGGATAAAATGTAAACAAATGTAATTTCGGGTTGCATTTTTGCCTCTCATCCTATAGAATAACAATGTTAAAAATCCTATAGAATAACAATGTTAAAAAGAAAGCAAAACGAGAGGTTCGCTTTTCTATGAAGTTCGTCAAAGCCAATTCCTACGAGATCGTGCGCTTCATCGTGATCCAGATCGGGCTTTCCATCTTCGGACTCGTTCTGACGATGGCGTGCCATACGATGAATCCGGGTCTTCTTTTGCCCGTCAGTATTTTTTCGATCGGCTTCTATCTCTTCCTCGTCTATTCGGTTGCCTGGGAGAACGGCTCGAAGGATAAGATCAGGGTCGATTCCGGACGCCTTGCCGACAGGAGGGGGAAGGGCTTTCTCGTGATGCTCCTTGCGCAGACGCCGTATCTTTTCCTCGTCTCTCTGATGCTGATCGGCGCGATCCTGGCAGAGCTTGGCGCGCTTGCGGTCGGAAGCGGAATCTTCACCTTCCCGTATCTGCTCGTCAATTTCCTGACCTCGGTCTATCTTGGAACGATGCGCGCCCTCGTCGGAAGCTTCGGTGCGAACTATCTGCTTTCCGCCGCCGTTCACGCCGCGCTTGCCATCCCCGCCATCCTTGTCGCGGGGCTTGGCTACTATCTCGGTGCCTCGGGCATCCGCATCCTTGCCGCGAGAACGACCCGTCCCCCGCGCGCAAACCGTAAGTAAAGGGTCATGTTTTGAGGCTCGCCCCCATATCCTTAGGTAAGGATTGGGGGCGATTTTTTGATGCGCTTGAAGCTTTTTTCTTTTCTTCTTTTGCTCGTGCTGCTCTTTTTGCCCGGCTGCTCGCTTGCCGAGGGAAGGGCAGTGGTTGCAAAGCCAAGCTATCCGACCGTCATCCTCGATGCGGGGCACGGCGGGGAGGACGGCGGCGCCGTCGGGGCAAGCGGCGTGCTTGAAAAGGATCTTAACCTTGATCTTGCGCTTTGCCTTGCCGAGTGGCTCAAGGGGGCGGGGGTAAACGTTGTGCTGACGCGCGACAGCGATCGGATGCTCTATGGGGAGGGTGAAAATATTCCAGGTAAACGCAAGTATTACGATCTCAAAAACCGCCTTGCCGTCGCCGAGCGCGACCCCGGCGCCATCCTTGTCAGTATCCATATGAATTGGTTTTCGGATTCGCGCTACTCGGGGCTTCAGGTCTGGTGCGCCGAGGGAAAGGCGAGCCGCTTTCTTGCCGAGTCTGTCACGTCCGAGGTCAAGTCGCGCCTTCAGCCAAGCAACCGCAGGGAGGTCAAGGTGGCGGACGGCAAGCTTTTTTTGCTCTCGCGCGCCCCGGGCTGTGCGATCCTTGTCGAATGCGGCTTTCTCTCAAATCAAAAGGAATGCGAGATGCTTTCAAGAGAAGATTACAGAAGGGAATTGTCTTTTGCAATTTTTTGTGGTATAATGAGGTATCTGAAGGAAAACCAGGGAGAGAGCCCTCTCCCGGAAAGCGAGTGAACGGTATGGCAAAGGCACCGAAAAGCATCTTCGTCTGTGCCGAGTGCGGCGCGACCTCGACCCGTTGGGTCGGGCGCTGTCCCGAATGCGAGGCGTGGAACAGTATGGAGGAGACGGCTCCGATTGCCCCCGAGCGGCAGGTGGGCGCTCCGCCCGCCCCGAAAAGCCCCGCCGTGCGCTTTCGCGACCTTTCGGTATCCGACTATCTCAGAAGCGAGACCGGAATGTGCGAGCTTGACCGCGTGCTCGGCGGAGGGCTTGTGGCAGGCTCGGTCGTTCTCATCAGCGGCGAGCCCGGGATCGGAAAATCGACCCTGCTGCTCCAGATCGGTGCAAAGCTCTGCTCCGAGCGTCGCGTGCTCTACGTTTCGGGTGAGGAGTCGGGGGGACAGCTCAGGCTCCGCTACAATCGTCTTGGCGTTGAGGGGGACGAGCTCTATCTTCTCACAGAAACCAACACCGACGCCATCCTTGGCGAATGCCGACGCATCTCCCCCGACGTCATCATCATCGACTCGGTTCAGACCCTCTGGAGCGAGCGCTTCAGCTCTGCCCCGGGATCTGTCACGCAGGTGAAGGAGGGCGCGCTCTCCTTTATCAGCTATGCCAAAACCGTCGGCGCCGCCGTCTTCCTCGTCGGGCACGTCAATAAGGAGGGCGGGATCTCTGGCCCCAAAATGCTCGAGCATATGGTTGACGTCGTGCTCTGCTTTGAGGGAGAGCGCACCCATGCCTACCGTATCATCCGCGCCGCCAAGAACCGATACGGCTCGACCAACGAGATCGGCGTTTTTGAGATGGGCGACCGAGGTCTTCGCGAGATCCCAAACCCCTCCGAGGTCCTGCTTGCCGAGCGCCCGAGAAACGTCAGCGGAAGCTGCGCCGGCTGTGTCCTTGAGGGAAGCCGTCCGCTCGTGACCGAGATCCAGGCGCTGGCATCAAAGAGTGTATACGCCTCGCCGAAGCGAACGAGCGACGGCTTTGACTCTAACCGCCTCAGCCTGCTTCTTGCGGTGCTTGAAAGACGGCTTGGACTTCGCTTTTCGGAAAACGACGTCTATCTCAATATTGCGGGCGGAATGCGCCTTGACGAGCCTGCCGCCGACCTTGCCGTTGCGCTCGCTCTCATCTCGGGCATCACCGACAAGCTCTTGCCCGATAGCCTCATCGCCTTCGGTGAGCTTGGGCTTGCGGGCGAGGTGCGTGCCGTCTCGCAGGCGGAATACCGCGTCAAGGAGGCGGTTCGCCTTGGCTTTACCGAGATCCTGCTTCCAAAGCGCTCGCTCACCCGTCACCTGAAGGTGCCGGAGGGGGTTCGCCTGATCGGTGTATCGAGCATCTACGAGGCGTTGCCCCTGCTTGCTCCGCGCTCGGGTGAGTCGTGAGCCGCCGTCCCCCTCAGCGCGAAACGAATCCCTTTCCATTCAGCGATTCGAATAAGCGCTATCACACCTTTGATTACTACCTAAGGAAAAGGTACGGCGAGAAATGCGCCGTCATCCCGCTCGACGCGGGCTTTTCCTGCCCGAATATCGACGGCACGCGCGGCGTCGGCGGATGTATCTATTGCTCGGGGCGCGGGAGCGGTGATTTTGCGGGAAGCCCCACCGAGCCGCTTGCCCTGCAATACGCGCGGCAGCGCGCCGCGATCGCCTCAAAATGGAACTGCCGCCGCTTTCTTCCGTATCTGCAGGCGCATACCAATACCCATGCGCCGATCGAGCGCCTTCAAAGGGTCTTTGCCGAGCTGTCGGCACTCCCCGACGCCGCCGCTTTGCATATCGCGACCCGTGCCGACGCGATCGACCGCGAGCGTGCCGAGCTTCTTGCCCGTCTTGCCGAGGAGAGCGATCTGACCGTCGAGCTCGGACTGCAGAGCATCCATGACGAAACCGCTCGCCGCATCAACCGCTGTCATACCTACGCCGAGTTTTTAGAGGCCGTCGAGCTTCTGCGCGCCGCCTCGGAGCGCATCCGCATCTGCGTGCATCTCATCAACGGCCTGCCCGGAGAGGGAAGGGAAGAGATGCTCGCTTCTGCAAGGGCGGTCGGGGCGCTCGGAGTCGACGAGGTCAAGTTCCATTTGCTCTACGTTCTTCGCAAAACCCCTCTCGCCGAGCTTTATCTTCATGGAGGGTATACCCCGATGACCGAGGCAGAGTACGTCGAAACGGTCGCGCTTCAGCTCGAGCTTCTCCCGCCCGAAACCGTCATCGGCCGCCTGACGGGCGACGCCCCGCGCGCCGAGCTTCTCGCCCCGCTCTGGAGCCTTCGGAAGATGCCGATCCAAAACGCCATTGACCGCCATCTCTTTGAGAGCGGCAGTATGCAGGGAAAGGCACTGACTTGACCGATCATAAGCCGAAAAGGGCGCACCGCTTTTCGTAGCGGTGCGCCCTTCACTCTCTCCTTTTTTCGGAATTTTCGCCTGTGGGGTTGATTTTTTCGACGGAATCGGGTATACTGGTATTGATAGCACGATCACCGTCAAGCGGTCCGGACGTAAGATGCGGGGAGTTTATCTCCATGTTCATCAGTCGGTTAGTGCTATCTTTTTTTGTTGTTTGAATGTATGCAGGGAAAGGCACTGACGTGACCGATCATAAGCCGAAAAGAGCGCACCGCTTTTCGTAGCGGTGCGCTCGGTTTCTGTCTTCTTTCGGGGACATCTTTTTAGCGATCGTGATTCTCTAAAGGTGCTGTTTGATGCGCAAACCGAGAAGTGGTCGGATGCCTCGCGTAGCTTCTCAAGCGCCGCTCCGAGCTCTGCTTTGTCGGTGGCGATGCCCTTGACCTTATCGAGTGCGCCGTCCTGTTTTTGTGCAAGTTGCACAAAAACAGGACGGTATTTTCTACATATCAATAGATAAAAAGTAGATAGAAAAGGTTGAATTTTGATTCGTCATCTTGTATAATAAGTATTGAACAGACGCCCTTAGCGTCGGTCAATTTATACAAGGAGCATTATTTGTTATGGAAAAGGTCATCACAAAAAGCATCCGTAACGTCGCTCTGCTTGGGCACGGGGGAAGCGGAAAAACGTCTTTGGCGGAAGCCATGCTGTATCTCACGAAGAATACCGATCGTCTCGGTGCCGTCACGGCGGGGAATACCGTTTGTGATTACGATCCCGAGGAGATCCGCCGCGGCTTTTCGCTTTCGGCTTCTCTTGCGCCGATCACCTGGAAGGATATTAAGATCAACCTGCTCGACACGCCCGGATATTTCGATTTCGAGGGCGAGGTCCGTCAGTGCGCGCGTGTTGCCGACGCCGCGATCATCGTCGTTGACGGCAAATCGGGAATCGAGGTCGGAACCGAGCTTGGCTGGGATCTCGCAACCGACGCGGGCATTCCGAAGGCGTTCTTTATCAACCGCTTTGACGATAATGAGGCGCGCTTCCGCCGCGTTTACGATGCTCTGCGCGCAAGGTTCGGCGTTGAGGTCTGCCCGATTCAGATCCCTGTCATCGACGGCAACGAAGTCATCGGCTTTGCCAACCTCGTTGACAGCATCATGTATATGTTCGACTCGGCAACCGGATCCTACACGAGCAATCCCATCCCCGAGAAGTTTTCCGATTACATCGAGGAATTCCGTCAGATGCTCTTTGAATCGATCGCTCAGACGAGCGAGGAGCTGATGGAGAAGTTCTTCGGCGGCGAGGAGATCACCCGAGAGGAGGCGCTTGAGGCGATCCATACCGGCATCATTCACGGCGATATCGTCCCGGTCTTCTGCGGTGCGGCGGTCAAGATGTGGGGCATCAAGACCCTGCTTGATACCATTGCCGATTCCTTCCCGCGTCCCACCGCAAGAGGCAAGGAGCAGGGCTTTGATGCGAGCGGATCTGCGATCGAGCTTCCGATCGAGCCAAGCGGCGAGACCTCGCTCTTCGTCTTTAAGACGGTTGCCGACCCCTTCGTCGGAAAGATGTCCTTCTTCAAGGTCATGAACGGCACCCTTGAGCGCGATATGACCCTTCGCAATACGACGAGCGGCGTGCAGGAGAAGCTCAGCCGCATCTATCTGATGCGCGGAAAGAAGCAGACCGACGTCGACGGGCTTTCCTGCGGTGACATCGGCGTTACGGCGAAGCTCGTCAACACCAATACGAACGATACTCTGACGGCATCGACCGCCGACTTCCGCTACAGTCCCATTGCCTATCCCTCGGCGTACTACACGATGGCGATCTCCCCGAAGAAGAAGGGGGACGAGGACAAAATCTCAACGAGCATTGCAAGGCTTCTTGAGGAGGATCGGACCCTCACCTACGAGAACAACGCCGAAACCAAGCAGCTTCTCCTTTCGGGTCTTGGAGATATGCACCTTGAGGTCGTTTCCTCGAAGCTCGAGGCGCGCTTTGGAACCTCGATCGAGCTCTCGAAGCCTCGCATCTCCTACCGCGAGACGATCAAGGGTCGAGCAGACGTGGAAGGAAAGCATAAGAAGCAGTCGGGCGGCTCGGGACAGTACGGACACGTCAAGATCCGCTTCTCCCACGGCGAGGCACAGGGACTCACCTTTACCGAGAACGTCTTCGGCGGCTCGGTTCCGAAGCAGTATTTCCCGGCAGTAGAGAAGGGACTTCTCGACTGTATGCAAAAGGGCGTGCTTGCGGGGTATCCCGTCGTGCATCTTGCCGCCGAGCTTTACGACGGCTCCTACCACGACGTCGATTCCAACGAGATCTCCTTTAAGCTTGCCGCCTCGCTTGCCTACCGCGAGGGACTTCCGAAGGCAAATCCCGTCCTTCTTGAGCCGATCGGATCGCTTCGCGTTTCGGTTCCCGACGATTACGTTGGAGACGTCATGGGCGATCTCAACCGCCGTCGCGGAAAGGTCATGGGCATCGAGGCAAGCGAGACCAAGGCAGGATACCAGACCGTCCTTGCTGAGGTTCCGAAGTCCGAGATGACCGATTACGTGATCTCGCTCCGTGCCGCCACGCAGGGAAGGGGACGCTTTGAATTTACGGTCGATCGCTACGACGAGGCGCCCGCGCAGGTCGCGCAGAAGGTGATCGCCGAGGCGAAGGCACAGGCGGACTGACCTCTAAAATTTACGGGCTGTTGCGGAATTTTCGCAACAGCCCCTTTCTTTTTCCTTTCATCTTTGAAAGCGAATTTTGAAGCCGCACTTGACAAAATCAAGGCGCAGGGAGTATAATACATAAAAACTAATCGCGCGCTCGTCGCCGCGAAAAACATAGGATCGGAGGATGCCTTGCCCCTATGGGATATCTCTTTTCGTTGCTTGTCGTTTTGCTTCCCTTTCTCGGGCAGATCGCTTTGCCGATCGGGCCTCCGCTTCTCTCTCAGCATATTTCGCTCGGGGTCCTTTTGCTGCTCCCATTTATCGTCGTCTATCTCTGCGATAAATGGCCGGTCAAGGGGCTTTCCGCTCTTCGCCCCGTTCGGCTCGGCGGAACCGCGCTTTTTGCGATCATACTCCTTGCCGTGTCTCTTTTCGGCGGGGGACTTGGCGGTGCCTTCCCGTCGCTTCTGTGGGCGGTCCTTTTGCCGCTTCTGATCCTTTCTGCAAGAGGGAACTTCCGCGTTTCGTCCGGTATGTCGGCGTACGGCCTCTTCTCGCTTCTCTTTTCCGCCTATCTCGTCGTGCAGACCCTTTATCTATGGCACTACGACGTTCTTCTCCCCGACGGCTTTCGCTCCGGTTCCTATATCTTCGCGGGGACTGAGATTGCCCGCTTTGCCGATACGGGGGTCCCGACGTCGCTCTTCCTTTCGCCCGACGGCTTTTCGCTTTACGTTTTGCCCGCGCTCGTCTTCCTTTTGCTTTGGGATCGGGGAGGCTATCGCATCTTCTCCTTCGTCTCGGGGCTTCTGATCACCGTGGCGATCGGACTTACCTCCTCGAGCATCGGCATCGTCCTTGCGCTCCTTGTCTGGGCGGTCTATCTCCTGCTTCCCATCGCCTATTTTATCATGCACCCCGTTGACGCCTCCTATCGCTTTCTGCGAAGCGGCGCCCCGAGGATCACTCTGACGGCGATCGCCTTCGTGATCGGCACGACCCTGATCTCGCTTTATCTCATCGACGGCACCGCAAAGGAGCTGATCCTGCCGTCCTTTCGTGAGGTCCTGTCCCTCTCTGCCGTTTCCGAGGGCTTCTCGGCAGCTTTGAAGGTACTGACCGAGGGAGATCACCTGCTGCTCGGCGTTGGCTTTGGAGAGCTTGACGCGGTACTTGCCGCGCTCGGGAGCGCCCCCCGCCTGACCCTTGCAAGCGAGCTTTTCCTTTCGGTCGGACTCATAGGCTTTTCTGCCTTTGTGCTTTTGCTCTTCGGGCTTCTTCTCAGATGCCGCGGCAAGTTCGGGTACGTGCTTACGCTGCTTCTCATCCTGCTTTGCCTAATCACCCGTCCCCCGATGCTTCCCACCTTCGTCTTCTGGTTCTTCCTTGCACATTCGGTGGGGAAGATCGAAATGCCCTTCAGGCACTATATGCGCGTTGACTACTAAGTCAAACGGGCTGTCCGATGTTCGGACAGCCCGTGCTTTTTTTGATTTTTTTGATTTCAGAAGCGATTTTTATAAGGCTCTGCGGTTGCCTTGCGCCCCTTTTTCCCCTTGCCGAACAAGCCGAGTGCCGAGAGAAGGCTCAGGACGATCGCCATCGCCGCGGCGTAAAGAACGGTGAAAAGAAAGACCGCGATAAAGATCGAGTCGGCGCCCGTGATCTTAAGGTTTCCTGCGAGAACGAAGATGAAGAGGAACGAAACGAGAAGCGCGGCGTAATGGATGAGAAGTCGAAGCGCCGCGTGCATTCGGCGCACGGTCAGAATGCGGTTTGCCGCCGCGATCAGAAACGAAAAGGCAAGGATGACAAGGAACTGCGAAACCGGCAGACTGACCTCCTTAAATAGCCCCTCGGCACGGTCAACGATGAGGGCAACGACCGAGGCGATCAGGGTGATGACCGTCGAAAATACGCATCCGTTTGCAAGGATGCTCTTAAAATGCTTCATGCTGTCCTCCGAAATGCTTTCTTCGTTTAGGATAGCATATTTCCGAGAAAAAAGCAAGTCAAGCAGGTAAAAAAAGCGAAAAAGCAGGGAAATTCGCCCTGCCTTGCCTTGACAAGCGCGCGTGCGATATGTATAATATACATATTGCATGAATAAATTCCGACCTCGGTCGGTGGATAGGAGTTAAGATATGACGAGAAGAGAAGCAAGAGAGGCGGCGCTTTGTGCGCTGTTTGCCCTTGGGTATACGCCCGAGAAGGATGCACAAACGCTGCTTTCCGATTACGAGGGTGAATTTGACGGCTCGACCGATTCCTACGTCAGGGAGGCGGTCTTTGGCGTTCTTTCGACCCTGCCCGAGCTTGACACGGCGATCGCCGAGGCGGCTGTCGGATGGACGATGTCGCGCATCTCGCGCGTTTCAATGGCGATTTTGCGCCTTGCCTGCTACGAGCTTTTGCATATGCCCGAGATCCCGGTCCTCGTTTCGATCGACGAGGCGGTCGAGCTCTCAAAGATTTACGACGATGAGAAGGCGTACACCTTCGTCAACGGCGTGCTCAACCGCATCAAGGAGAGCGAGGCGGTCGCCGCCGTCGCTCGCGCATAAGATGAGCGAGCGCATCTATCTCGGGGTCGATACGAGCAACTATACGACCTCGCTTGCCGCCGTGGACGGCTCGGGGCGCGTGATCAAAAATCTCCGCCGTCTGCTCCCCGTTGGGGAGGGCGAGAGGGGACTTAGGCAATCCGACGCGCTCTTTCATCATACGAAGCAGCTGCCCGAGCTCTGGCGCGAGCTTTCCCCCGATATCGAGGGGAAGCAGATCGGTGGCATCGGTGTTTCAAGCCGTCCTCGGAACGTCGAGGGCTCGTATATGCCCTGCTTTTTGGCAGGAGTATCCTCGGCACAGGCGGTGGCAAGCGCCCTTGGGCTCCCCTTGACCGTCGTTTCCCACCAATGCGGACACCTGATGGCGGCGCTCGTTTCGGCGGGCAGACCCGAGCTTGCCGATACCCCCTTTACCGCCTACCACGTTTCGGGCGGTACGACCGAGCTTCTTTCGGTTCGTCCGTCGGGGGACGGCGCCTTCCTTTGCGAGATCGTCGGTGGGACCCGCGACATCAGCGCGGGGCAGCTCGTTGACCGCGTCGGCGTGGCGCTTGGGCTTTCGTTTCCGGCAGGACCCGCGCTTGAGCGCCTTGCCGCCTCTTTTGGGGGGCGTGTGCGCCGCCGCCGTCCGACGGTAAGCGACTGTCGCGTGAATCTTTCGGGTATCGAGAACCTTGCCCTTTCGCTTTACAGAGAAACCGAAGACGCCGCGCATACGGCGGCGTTCGTTCTGACCCATCTCCGCGACGCGCTTTCAGAGATCGTCGCCTCGTATTTTGCCGAGCACGGCGAGACCCCCTTGCTCTGCGCGGGCGGCGTGATGAGCGCCGAGATGCTCCGACTTGAGATGCAAAGGCGCTTTGGCGCCTATACCGCCGAGCCGAGCCTTTCCTCGGATAACGCCGTCGGCGTTGCCGCTCTGGCCGCACGCCGTGCGGGGGAGGGAAGACCGTGACGGGGGGAGTGCAGGCGATCTCGGTTTCGGCACTGAACGAATACGTCAAGACCCTGCTTGACCGCGACGACGTGCTTCAGAGCATCGCCGTTCGCGGCGAGATCTCGAATTTCGTTGCCCATCGCTCGGGGCATCTCTATTTTTCCCTTAAGGACGAGCGCGGCGTGATCCGATGTGCCATGTTCCGCGCCTCGGCAGACCGCCTTCGCTTCCGCCCGTGTGACGGGATGCAGGTGGTCGTCTACGGCTCGGTCTCGCTCTATCCCGCAAGCGGAAGCTATCAGCTCTACGCGTCGCATATCGAGCGCTTTGGCGTCGGAGATCTCTACCTTGCCTACGAGGAGCTGAAAAAACGGCTTGAGGGCGAGGGGCTTTTTGCCCCCGAGCGAAAAAAGCCGATTCCGCGCTATCCCCGTGAGATCGGCGTGATCACCTCGCCGACAGGCGCCGCCGTGCGCGATATCCTGCGCATCCTCGGTAGGCGCTATCCCTTAGCGTCGGTCATCCTCTATCCCGCCTCGGTGCAGGGGGAGGGGGCTGCCGAGTCGATCCTCTCGGGCGTTGCCTATTTCAATTTCGAGCGCCCGGTCGATACGGTCATTTTGGGGCGCGGCGGCGGCTCGATCGAGGATCTTTGGGCGTTCAACGATGAAAATCTTGCAAGAGCGATCGCCGCATCGGCGATCCCGATCATTTCCGCCGTCGGGCACGAAACCGATTTCACGATCGCGGACTTCGTCGCAGACCTGCGCGCGCCGACGCCGTCTGCTGCGGCTGAGCTTGCCGTCCCTGACGCCGCCGAGCTTCTTCGCGGCATTGCCGCGCTTCCCGAGCGCCTGCTTGCCCGCATCGAAGATCGGCTTTCCGTGGCAAAGGCAAGGCTCGCATCGGCGACCGAGCGCCCGGTGCTTCGCCGTCCCGAGGCGGCGCTTCGCGAGCCGACCCTAAGGCTTTCTGCGCTTACCGACCGTGCCGACGGGGCGATCTCCTCGACCCTTTCGCTTTGCTCGTCCGCGCTTGGACGGACGGCGGCGAAGCTCGAAGCGCTTTCTCCTCTTGCGACCCTTTCGCGAGGATATGGCGTCGTGCAGACCGAATCGGGCAGACTCGTGCGATCGGTCGACGGGGTATCGGTTGGGGATATCCTCAGACTTTCGCTCTCCGACGGAGAGCTTCGCGCCTCGGTGATCGGGGCAGAGAAGGCAGAGAAGATAGGAGAATAACCATGACAACGAAAAAAACGCCCTCCTTTGAGGAGGCGATCTCGCGCCTTGAGGCGCTCGTTCTGAAGCTTGAGAGCGGCTCGCTTTCGCTTTCCGAGTCGCTTGACGTTTACGGGGAGGCGATCGCCCTTTCCCGTACCTGCACCGAGCTTCTCGGAGAAGCGGAGCAGAGGGTGCGTGTGCTTGCGGCGGGTGCCGACGGAAGCATGACCGAAAAGCCCTTTTCGGCGGAGGTTGAGTGATGAGCACCTCCCCCCTTTCTCAAGTCGCCCTTTACGCGAGGACGGTCGAAGGACGGCTCTCTGAGCTTACCGACTATGCCGACCCCGATCTTTCCCCCGTTTCGGAGGCGCTGCGCTACAGCCTGCTTTCGGGCGGAAAGCGCCTGCGCCCGTATCTGACCGCCCTCTTTTGCCAAATGGCAAACGGAGATCCCTCGGTCGCGCTTGATCTCGGATG
>JAFYMH010000175.1 GCA_017556685.1 Clostridia bacterium
GCTGAAAAAATGAAACACCTACGCTACTTTATCGAGCACGGTCTTTTCGCCGCCCCCTTCGGGCCGACCGTGCTTGCCGTCGTCTACCTCGTTTTATATCATAGCGGCGTCATTCTGACGATCGCGGTCGACCGGATCGTCACCGAGATCCTGACGGTCACGCTCCTTGCCTTTATCGCAGGCGCCGTGACGGTCGTTTACCGGCTCGAAAGCGTTCCGATCCCCATTGCCATTCTCGTCCACGCCGCCGTTCTGTATCTCGCTTACGCCGTCGTCTATCTCGTCAACGGCTGGATCGACTTTGCAACCTTTCCCTTCGTCGTTTTCTCGGTCTGCTTTGCCGTCGGCTTTGCCCTCACCTGGCTTATGATCTTTTGGTGCACGAGCCGCCACGCAAGGCGCCTGACGCGATCGCTTCGGGAGCAAAGAGCGGGGAAATAAATAAGGAAATAAAGAAGCCGTCCCGAATGCAGTTGCATTCGGGACGGCTTTTTTACAAAGGAGATCCCTTTCAAATCCGAGGGCTTAGAAGCAAACCTTTCCGGGGTTGAGGATGTTCTTTTCGTCGAAGACGCGCTTGATGCCCTGCATGAGCGCGATCGGGGTCTCGCCGTACTGCTTTTTGAGGAAGTCGCGCTTGGCATACCCGATGCCGTGCTCGCCCGAAACGAGTCCTCCCAGCTCCTCTGCTTTGGCGTACATTCTGTCAAAGCAGGCAGAGAGGGTCTTTTTCCACGCCGCCTCGTCAAGATAGTCGCGGCAAACGTAAACGTGCAGGTTTCCGTCTCCGGCATGACCGAAGCTCGGGATGCGGACGTCGAACTCCCTTGCAAGCTCGTGGGTATACTTAATGAAGGCGTCAACGTTTTTGACGGGAACGACGACGTCGCACTCGTCCATCTCGGTGGTCGATGCCTTGATCGCCTCAAGGAAGGCGCCGCGCGCCGACCAGACCGCCTTCTTGCGCTCGTCGGTATCGACGATGTAGGCGTCGATCGCGCCGATCGAAAGGCAAAGCTCGGCAACCGTTTCAAGGTCGGCGTTGACCTCTGCCTCGGTGCTTCCGTCGAAGGTCAGAAGGATGTAGGCGTCGCTTTTCGTGTCGGGGAAGCGCTTGCCGAGATAGCTTTCGGAGAAGAGGATGGTGTCGCGCGACATATACTCGATCGCGGTCGGAATGACCTTCGAGCAGATGATCTTTGGCACCGACTCGATGGCGCTTTTCATATCGGGGAAGGGAACGAGAAGACTGAGCGAGAACTTCGGCAGGGGCAGGAGCTTCAGGGTCGCCTCGGTGATGATGGCAAGGGTTCCCTCCGAGCCGATGATGAGATCCTTTAGGCTGTAGCCCGAGCTGTTCTTGGCAACCGCCGCACCGAAGGTCTCGATCTCGCCGTTTGGCAGAACGACCTTGAGAGAGCGGACGTAGTCGCGGGTCACGCCGTACTTGACGGCGCGCATGCCGCCGGCGTTGGTCGAGATGTTTCCGCCGATCGTTGCCGACTTCTCGCCGGGATCGGGCGGATAGAGGAAATCGTTTTCCTCGGCAAAGGCGGCAAGCTCCATGAGAAGTACGCCCGGCTGTACCGTAACCGTCAGGTTGCTCCTGTCAAGCTCGAGGATTTGATTCATCTTGGTGGTTTCAAGGAGAATACCCCCCTCGATCGGAACCGCCGCGCCGACCAGTCCCGTTCCGCTTCCGCGAACGGTAACCGGAATGGTTCTCGCATAAGCGAGCTTCATGATCTCTGAGACCTGTTCGGTCGAGCGGACGCGAACGAGAACGTCGGGCATCCTTTCGATGCCGCCGAGCTCGTCGTGCGCGTAATCGGCGTTGATCGCGTCGCCAACCAGAACCTCGCTCTCGCCGACGATCTTCTTCAGAGCCGAGATGTCCTCGGCAGAAATTTTACTGTACATCAGCGTCCCTCCTTGATCTTTTGGATCAGCCTCGGCAGGATCTCACCGACGTCCCCCCGCACGCAGTAATGCGCCACGTCAAAGATGGGAGCCGCGGGATCCGAGTTGATCGCCACGATGCAGTCCGACGATCTCATGCCGGCGGCAAACTGAACCGCACCCGAGATGCCGAGACAGAAGATCAGCTTCGGCTTGACGGTTCTTCCCGAGAGACCGATCTGGTGCTTTGAGTCAAAGATATTTGCCTCGACCATGGGACGCGTGCAGGCCAGAACACCGCCGAGAAGCTCGGCAAGCTCTGCCGCCAATGCGCGAAGCGCTTCGCTTGAGGCTCCGCGCCCAACCGCAACGACGACCTCCGCCTCGGCAATATCGACGTCCTTCGGCTTCTTTTTCGTTTCGATGACCTCGATCGCCGACTCGAGCATCCCTTTGGTGACGGTTCTGTATTGGTTCTTGACTTGAACGGTCAGTACGTTTGGTTCTTCGAAGCTCTGCGCAACTTTGTTCGCGGAGACGCGGAATTGCTTTATTCATTCTCCCGTCAGTTGGGCGTTGAATTCTTGGGCATTTATGCATACTATCTTGCAAGCCCGCTTTCTTACTTCCTCGCTCTCTTCCCCAAGGAAAGAATGCTGGAAGCGCTCCTTGGTCTCTTTATGCTCAAAGGTGCTCTGTGTGGCGCAACCTTTGGCTTCTATATGCACAAAACATCAAAGAAGCCGAACAAAATTGCCATTGTCATTTTTGCGGCATCTTATGCGCTTTGCTCTTATGCCATCATTCAGCAACACAACACCATGTGGATCGATGCGGTTATGTGGCTCCCCTTGATTACGCTTGGCATTGAAAACATTATTAGACACGGTAA
>JAFYMH010000176.1 GCA_017556685.1 Clostridia bacterium
AAATTCGAATTTGAGACAGCCTCTTTACTGCACCGTGTCAAGGCTCCCTTGTGCAAAGGGAGCTCCGCCGAAGGCGGTGAGGGATTGTCTTTGCTAAAATCTAACTTTTATAATCCCTCCGTCACTGAAGGCTGTGCGAGTTTGCGCGCAAATTTTCTCTCATTTACACAAGGGAGGCTTTTTCTGCTCGAAATCAAGCGCGGCCCCTTTATATCAGATGAAAATAAGATATGCCATCGTAACAAACACCGCCGGGATCATACTGCCATAGGCAAGCTGGGGAGCGGTATGCTGCTTCGTTTGAATACTTGAGATGAAAACGGGGATCACAAGCAAAAGACCGATGGTTGCGGGGAGCGCAAGCCCGAAATAGTAAAGCAAAATGATCGGTCCGACGATTCCGCAGGCGTGGCCGCTTGCCTTGATGCCGAGAAGCTTGTTTAGAACGAGCATCCCGATACCGCAAAGCAGATAGGCAAGATAGAGCGCAAGCAGGGGTCTTGGGGCGCGTGTCAAAAGCGACAGCGCCATTCCGAGAAGGTAGCCCGAGAAGGAGAAGAGCATAGCAAGGCTGCGCTGTCCCTCCCGTCCTCTGTCCCGAAAGCGGGGAATATATTTTTGAAGCGGATAGGCAAGCGTCGGAAGAAGGGAAAGGAAGAAAAGTCCGCCGACAAGATGCAAGGGCGATCCGTAATATTCGGGGAAAACGAGAAACACCGTGACGAGAAGTGTTGCCGCGAACACGGGCGGTATAGTAAATCTCCGGATGATTTTAAATAGGGCTTGCATTTGGATATCCTTTCTCTTTGCATACTTTGAAAACCTTGAGGCACATGCCTCCCATGCCTTTATTATATGCGTAGAGAAGGGGAGAGTAAACCTAATCCTGTCGAATTGCTCTCTACGAAAGCGACTCGTGGTCGTAGAGAAGCAAAGGGGCGACTCTCCAAATCGTAGAATCGGCAAAAAAAGAGGCTCCGACCGAGACGGACGGAGCCATGACGGGGCAATTCAAGCCCTTGGTTTTTTAATAAATGACCAGAGAATAACGACGATCTGACCAACCGCCCCCAAGAGATAGATGAGGGCGATATTCCTTCCGAGATAAAGAAAGGTCGCGTGGATCGAAAGAAGGGTCGCCCAAAGGAAGGCGGAGATGATAAAATAGTTGCGCCTGGGATTGAACCATAGGGTGTTGAGCACGAGCTTTACGATCAGCATCACGGGCAGGGCGTATACGAAGAAAAGCCACTGAAAGGTCATGCATCCAAGGAGAAGCGAGAACAAAATGAACGCCAGTGTTGCGACGATCAGAACCGCGCTTTCCGAGATATACGATATGGCGCGGCGGCTGTATTTCGGTGCATCAGGGGGCGACTTTTGCTCATCCTCGGTGATTGCCTCGGAAGAAACAAGACGGTCGAGTGAAACGCCGAACAGGGCGGCGATTTGAACGAGCACCGAAATGTCCGGAGAGGATTCTCCTCTCTCCCATTTTGAGATGGTCTTATCCGAGTAATTGAGCTTTTCGGCAAGCTCCATTTGGGTCAGATTGCTTTGAATTCGAAGCTCGGTGATGTTCCTTGCGACGATGCTTTTCGTATCGATCATGAATATCCCTCGAAAATTGCTTGTTTTTCCTATTATACACCCATTCTCCCGAAACTTCAAGAAGAAAGTGTAAATTCGGTGGTTGGATCAAAGCTTGATCAGAGTTGCTCTGCAGGGGGAGCCGTCGGCGCCCGAGAGGTTGAGAGGCGCGGCACAGAGAAGATAAACCCCCTCGGGAACCTTCTCCAAAACGATCCCCTCGAGAAGGATGACCTCGCGCGAGAGCAGAGTCAGATGCACCTGCATCGGCGAATCCTCGGGACCGACCGTTTGCGATTCGTTTCCGAAGAGAAGGATCCCCGAGGCGGCAAAGAGCTCTGCCGCCTCCTCTGTGAGTGTCGCCTTCCCCTTGATCAGGATCCGCTTCGCCGCCTGTGGGTCCTTGGCCCTTGCCGTTTCAAGGATCCTTATCGCATCCTCGTAAAGGATGCTCCCGCTATGCTCCCATACGTATGCCATGCCAACCGTTGCCCGAAGGTCAATTTGGTCGACGGCCTTCCCATCATCTAAAAAATGAAGCGGCGCATCAATATGGGTTCCGTTGTGGGCGCACATCGAAAAGGCGCTCAGGTTGCAAACCGCCCCATCCTCGATGCGGCTGAGCATTCTTTTTTCGGGGGCGGGGTCCCCGGGATAAACGCGGCAGGAGAATACTTCCTGCGAAATATCGTAGATCGTCATAGAGAGCTCCTGAGGCCACAATTTAAAACGTCAATAGTTTTGAAAGCCAAGATCCTTTGCAGTGACGCGAATGGATTGGAGATCGGTATCGATGCAAGTGCAGAGAGCTGAGATCATGGTGGAGGCAAGCTCTCGGACCGAATTTCTCAAAGGCGTGTATGAGATGTTGTGGTATAAGTAGCTTAAAGTAGCGTCGGCATGAAACGTAGTGGCATATAGGACGCCGCTCATTTTGTGGCCGTCCAGATCAAAATATTCCCAATCGTATGAGCCGTCGAGCGCCGCGTCAATGGTAAACCAGACCCAATACTGACCGTCGTTCACTACGTAATCAAGGGTGACGGTATTGCTTTCCACATAATAAAACAGAAGTCGCGCGTGCTTGCTTGAGTCCTTATCGGAATAGGTGGTGCCGACCGTTATGCTGTACGCATTATCCTCGGCGCTATAGCTTCCGTTTTCGACGATATAATTTTTGAGCTTCGCGAAAGCGTCAAACTCCTTGACGTAAAGCTCGGGAAGGGTAAGGGGAGTGCCGTACGTAAGCTTCAGAAGCTCCTCGGTCGAAACGGCAAAGTTGAGGTTCTGAGAGTCTGCGATCCCCCAGGCGTTGATTCCGATAACCTCGCCGTACGCGTTGATCAGGGGACCGCCCGAATTCCCGTGCGTGATCGACGCATCGTGCTGAACGTGCGCAACGCCGTCAACAACCCGTCTTGCGTAGGTAACGATCCCCTGCGAGTAGGTATTCGTCATACCTTGGGACGATCCGATGGCGTAGACCGTCTCTCCAACCAGCGGCGTGCTTGCACAAAGCGTGGCGAAGGGGAGCCCCTCTGCGTCGATCCTGAGAACGGCAAGATCAACGTTTGCGTCATAAGCAAGGACCGACGTGACGTCATAGGCAACGTCGTCAATGGTGAGGATAGCTGAGTGGGCGCCCTCAATGACGTGGTAATTGGTTACGAATTTTCCGTCAGATGAGATTAGAAATCCCGTGCCGAGCGAAAGCGCGCTTCCGCTTTTGTCATAGGTAACGATCTCTCCGACGTATTTCACCGAGCGAAGGTAAAGCTCGGTTGCCGTATAGGTGGGAAGTGAATACGGCTCGGTATAGGAATACCCGCAGGACGGAACCGAGCAAGTAAATTTCTTCGTGCCAAGCTCGGTGCAGGTGGCCTGCGTGAGAATTTCCGCATCGAGAAAGGAGTGCCCTGTCGCAGAAATGGCAGATTGAGAAAGAAGCACCTCACCGCAAACAGAGCAGTATTTTCCTTCGGTTTTGCCGCCCTCGGTGCAGGTGGGGGAGATCGGCGGATCGAT
>JAFYMH010000177.1 GCA_017556685.1 Clostridia bacterium
GTTTCTCCTGCCATCAGAGCGCACCAAGAAGCTCAAAGCTACCCGAGAGAAGCTCCCGAAGCTCCTCGGCGGAAAGCTTTCTGTTTGAAAGCGTTGCAAGCAGAAGAAGCTGCCGCGCCACCTGCGCGCTCCGCTCGCCGTACGAGCCGTCGGCAAGGCGCGAGATAATCGGGCTTGCGGTATTGACGAGCAGGGTCGATTCAGAGGCGAAGGCAGCTACGCCCTCGGGGGCGTACATCCGCATCATATCCTCCATGCGGCGCGACTGCTCGGTTACCGTCAGAACGGCGGGGGCATCCTCGGGGGAAAGGCGCCTGAAGGAGATCTTCAGCTTTGCCGTCTCCCCTGCCGCCTTCGTCAGAAGCTCGGTGAGCTCGGCGTTCTCCTCGTCCTCCCCCTCCGAGAACGCCGAGAGATCGGCATCGACCCGAAGGAAGCGAAGCTTGCCTCCCTCGGCATTTGCCTCAAGCATCTCGGCAAAGCGGGTGTCGAGTGCGCCGTCAAAGCGCACGACGCGAATTCCCTTCGCCTCGTACATGGCGATATACTGCGCCTGAAGCTCGGGGTCGGTTGCATAGTAAACGGTATTCTCGTGCTTATCCTTCGCCCCGTCGAGATACTCGTCGAGCGTCATATGCCCGCCCGAGACGATCGGAAGCAAAAGCGCAGGGCGCACGCGGTCAAAGAACTTGCGGTCCGAGATCGCGGCGTACTCCACGAAGGTCTTAAGATCTCCCCAAAGCTCCTCGTATTTCTGCCTCTCGAGCTTGAACATCGACGTGAGCTTATCGGCAACCTTCTTGACGATATAGCCCGCAACCTTCGAGACGTAGGCGCTGTTTTGCAGGTAGCTTCTCGAGACGTTGAGGGGAAGCTCGGGACAGTCGAGCACGCCGCGCAGCATCAGAAGATACTCGGGAATCACCTCGCGGATATTGTCGGCAACGAAGACCTGGTTGTAGTAGAGCTTGATCTTCCCCTCAAGGTTCTCAAAGCCCTCCTTCAGACGCGGGAAGAAGAGGATCCCGCGGAAATTGAGGGGATAATCGGCGTTGAGATGCAGATGAAAGAGCGGCTCGCGGTAATCCGAAAAGACCTTGGTATAAATTCGCGGTACTGCTCGTCAGTGCATTCGGACTGATTTTTCTGCCACAGAGGCGCCGTATCGTTGACAGGCTTTGGCAGAGCCTCTGCCTCACCGTCCTTTTTGGGCTCGCTCTCCTCGTCGGTCAGATAGATCTCAACCGGCATGAAGGCGCAGTATTTCTCAAGGATCTCGCGAAGCTTCGAAGCGCTGAGGTACTCCTCGCCCTCGTCGTTCAGATGCAGGATGACCGAGGTGCCTCTCGTGCGCTCGGTGCCCTCGTCCCAGAGACTGTATTCCCCGCTCTCGCGTCCGACCCAGCGAACGGCGCTTTCCCCCGTATACGAGCGGGTGATGACCTCGACCTCGTCGGCAACCATGAACGCAGAGTAGAAGCCGAGTCCGAAATGCCCGATGATGCCGCTTCCGGCGCCCTCGGTCTTCCCCTCGTATTTCTGCATGAACTCCATCGCGCCCGAGAGCGCGACCTTGCAGATATAGCGGTCAAGCTCCTTTTCGGTCATGCCGATGCCGTTATCGCTGACCGTTATCGTACGGTCGGTCTTGTTAAAGGAAACGTCAACGCGATACTTCGCCCCCTCGTCCTCCTCGTATTCACCGAGCGAGGAAAGGCGCCTGAGCTTTGTAACCGCGTCAACGGCGTTGGAAACGAGCTCGCGCAAAAAGATCTCCTTTTCGGAGTACAGCCATTTCTTGATGATCGGAAACAGGTGCTCGGATTCGACCGAGATCCCGCCGTGTCTCGCCTCTTTATCGTTTGCCATCTTATTTCCCTTCCGCTATTACGTATTCTATATTATTATACTATACGAGAACTGATTTTTCAAGCGGTTTTCGCAAAAATAAGGCGCCGTCCGAGTGCCTTTCTACCTCGGCGGCGCCGTGCGTTATTTCGTTTGGCGGACGCTCCGCTTATAAACGAGAGGGGTCGTTCCCATGATCGCCTTGAAATTCCGATTGAAGCTCCGAAGGCAATCGTACCCGACGGCAGATGCGATCTCCGAGACCGCAAGCCCTCCCTCAGAAAGCAAACGGCAGGCGGAGCGGATACGGTACTCCCCGACGATGCGAAGGAAGCCGACCGAGAAAAGCTCGGAGATGCAGCCCGAGAGATAGTTATAATCGTATCCGAGATGGTCTGCGATCAGATCAAGCGAGATGTCCTCGGCAAAATGCTCCTCGATATAGGCAAGCACGCGGAAGGCAAGCTCTCCCCTTGCATAGGGGCGCAGGCGGCAGGGGACCTCGCTATCAAAATCAGAGAGCAGAACGTAAAGAAGCCCAACCGTTGCAAGACGCGAGGTGCCGGGGGAAAAGAGCCGCTCGGCAAGGCGTCTTTCGCTCGACTTGAATTTCGGGGACTCGGGAACGAGCTCAGCGTGCCGGGCGTGATAAAGCGGAACGAGATCGGGAGAAAAGACGAGCGAAGCGAAAACGCCGTCCCCCTCGACCCCATGGATCTGCCCGGGATACAGAAGCGCAAGCTCCCCGTCAGAGAGCAAAAGGCTCTCGGCACCGCACTTGAGCGTCAAGGCTCCCTGACGGACAAAAATCAATTCGTAGCAGCGATGCAGGCGCATCGCCTCGTCCGGGGCGCACCCATCGTTTTTCAGGATATAGTCGGTCTCTCCGTGAGTGGTCTCGTAGCAGATCATGCGGTCGGCTTCCCTCTTTTTTGTCATTTTTTCTGTTTTCAGTATAGCACACCAAAGCGATCCTGTCAAGGCGCGATGCGCTTTTATTTTATGAAAAAGAGGGGGCAGACAAGCCTCTTGACTTGTCTGCCGCCGCTTTATTTACTTGCTTTCGAGAACCGAAAGGATCCTTTTCAGAAGGTCCTCCGCCGTGGGGTTTGCTTCGCGCTCGAGCCGAGCCTTTTCCTTTGCCTCGGCGTCTGCCTTCGCCTTCTCCTCTGCCTCACGCGCCGCCTTTGCCTTGAGGAAGGCGCTAACTGCAGTCTTGTCGCGGCGGGAGATGCCTGCAGCCTTCATTGCCGCACGGTCTTCCTTTGAGATTCCGCCCGTAAGGAGCTCGACCGTCAGCGCCTTCTGCTTATCCCGAAGAGAATTGAAAAGCTTAACGATCGTAAAGAGCACGAGGGCAACGAGCAGGAAGTTGATGATCGCGTTGATAAAGGCGCCCCAATCAATATAGATCGAGTTGGCAAGGTCGAGCACCTCTGCACCGCTGTCGTCTAGCGTCGTTGCGCGCTTTAGGAAGGTATACAGATCGCTGAGCGAGTTGGCACCGAAGATCAAAGCCAGAATCCAGTTGATGATGGGCTTCAGGATATTGTTGCTCATCGCGTTGACAATGGCGGTGAACGAGCTGCCGACGATCACGCCGACTGCCATATCCATGACGTTCCCGCGCATAATAAACTTCTTGAATTCGCCGAAAAACTTTTTCATACGACTCTCCTTTATCATTTCCTAACGACA